>NZ_AGVX02000085.1 GCF_000239155.1 Actinoalloteichus spitiensis RMV-1378 | reverse complement strand
GTTGCCGATGGCGCTGAGGGTGCTGGAGTCCCGGACCAGGTGCTGGTACTCGGGAGAGGGAAGGCTGAAGATCGTGGCGGTGTCGCTGCCCCGCAGCTTCGACGGTGCGTAGCCGGCGCCCTCCACCGCCTCGTGGGCCAGGGTGAGGGCCAACCTGTGCTGCGGGTCGAGCAGCTCGGCCTCTCGTCGGGACATCCCGAAGAACCCGTGGTCGAAGGAGGTGATGTCCTCCTGGTACCCCATCGGTGCGTGGCCGGTGTCGGAGCGCAGGCCGGTGTCGGTCATCCGGCGTTCGGGGAGGGCGCGCACCGAATCCCGCCCGGAACGGAGGTTGTCCCGGAACTGGGCGAGGGTGTCCGCCTCTGGTAGCCGCAGCGACAGTCCGATCACGGCCACTGCGTCGGAGTCGGGAACTGGCTCGTGTGCAGTCATCGCTGTTCCCTTCCAGTGGCGCTCAGAGCTCTACCGAGGTGGGTCGCTGGTCGGGGGTGGGCGGAGCCTCCTCGCCGATGCGTTCGGCGATGGCGTCCGTCAGCAGGTCGATGGTGACGAGGTCGAACAGCTCGCCCACCCGGACGGTGTCCGGCCAGTCCTGTTGGAGGCGCAGGTGCAGGTCGACGACCCGGCGGGAGTTGCCGCCGAGGCGGAAGAAGTCGTCGGTGGTGCGGAAGTCGCGGTGGCCGAGGACCGCGGCCCAGTGTTCGGTGACCAGGCGGCGCACCCGGGACCGGCCGGTCTCCTCCTCGTCCGGGTGGCCCTGGTCCTCCCCGGACGGCGAGGCGGGTGGGTCCTCCGGTGTCGGGGTCGCGAGCTGGGCTCGGAGCGCGGCGCCGTCGGTCTTGCCGTTGGAGGTCAGCGGAACCGAGGCCAGGGGGAGGAACCTGCTGGGCACCGCCTGTTCGACGAGCAGGTCGGCGCAGTGCCGTCGCAGGTCGGCGGGCACGATCTCCCCGGGGTGGGCTTCGTCGGGGACGCACCAGGCGACCAGTTCGGTGCCGGCGTCGCCGGTGACGGGCAGGACGACCGCGGTGCGGACGCTGGGGTGACGGTTGAGGACGGCTTCCACACCGGCCAGTTCGACCCTGGCTCCTCGGAGCTTGATCTGACGGTCGGTCCTGCCGCGGAAGACCAGGTCGCCGGTACCGGCGTCCCGCACCGCGAGGTCCCCGGTCCGGTACATCCGCGCTCCCGGCGAGCCCATGGGGTCGGCGACGAACCGGGCGGCAGTCAACGAGGGCTGACCGAGGTAGCCCAGGGCCACCTGTGCTCCGCCCAGGTAGAGCTCGCCCGTCTCACCGGGGGGCGTGGGGTTGAGCCGGGGGTCGAGGAGCCTGGTGGTGCCCCCGTTCCCCCCGTGTCCTATCGGGATCGGGGCTCCACCCCGGTTGGCCGCATCGACGGTGGCCGAGGTGACGTGGTGGCTGGAGACCATGACGGTCGTCTCGGCCGGGCCGTAGCCGTTCCACAGTTCGACGTGGGGCAGCCTGTCGAGGTGTCGGCGTGCCAGTCCCACCGTGAGTTCCTCCCCTCCGAGGAGGACGACGCGAGCGTGCTGGCCGATCAGGTCCGCGTGGTCGAGCAGCAGCTCGTGGTAGGAGGTCGGGGAGAAGATCACCTCCGCGCGGACCCGCTCGGCGAGCTCGGCGGTCGCCTCGGCGTCGCGGAGCTGGGACTCGTCGGGCAGCGCGATCGTGGTTCCCTCGGCGAGGGCCTTGATGAGGTACCCGATGCCGGCGTCCCAGGACAGCCGGCAGCAGGCCAGGATCAGCCGTCCGTGGGTGGCCGGCCCGTCTTTCGATGTCACGTAGGCGTCGAACTCGGTCCAGCGGAGCACGACCGCTTTGGGGATGCCGCTGGTTCCCGAGGTGAGCACCAGGTAGGCGGGCGCGGCGGCGGGTAGCACCGGCTCGGGGACGGCTGGGGCGGAGTCCGGTACCTGGTCGAGGTCGACGAGCGTGACGGCACTCGTCGCGGCCGGGTCGAGCCCTGCGGTGGGGAGGGGGTCGTCGCCACCGGAGTGGACGACCGCGGTGAGCCTGGTGGCCGCCGCGATCGCTTGGAGCTGGGCGGTGGGTTGGGTGGGTGCGACGGTGGCGGCGCAGGCGCCGATCCGCAGCACGGCCAGCACGGCCGCCACCGCCTCGGCGCTCTGCGGGAGCCGCAGGACGACGGTGTGTCCTGGTCGGACGCCGACCTCCCACAGCCTGCGGGCCAGCGCGGCGGAGAGGTTCCCCAGTTCCCGGTAGCTGAGGGTCGTCGACCCGCACACCACCGCGGGCAGCTCGGGCAGCCGGGTGAGATGGTCGAGGACGCGGCGCAGTGCAGGAGGGCCGGTGGGGGGTCGTCCGGTCACCGGAGACCCGCTTCCCGCTGGTCGGAGTCGACCGCACGCCGGAACAGGGCCGAGCTCCAGGCGGCCACCGGGCTGCTGTTCATGACGAGGACCGGCGTGCCGGGGGCGAGCGAGGCGGCCTTGGCCTCCAGGTTGAGCAGGACGTCGAGGGAACCCAGGTGACCGTGTCCGGCGAGGTTGTCCGCGCACACCGGGTCGATCGGGAGGTCCAGCGCTTCCTCCCAGAACCGGAAAGCACCGACGGCGAGGTTCTGCATGAGGACGGCCCCCAGGGCGCTCACGGGGATGCCGTTGCGGTCGAGGACCGCGGCGTTGGTCTCGGTGAAGCGGTTCCGGCTCTCGACGGCGAGCCGGAAGGAGTAGGTGGCCTCGTCGGCGCACTCCTCGGCCCACTGGGGTTGTGGGCGGTCGCGGTAGTTGATGCGGAACAGGTCCGAGTACCTGCCGTCGCTGCGGAGTTCGTGGTCGACGAGGTGGTACCGCCCGGTGGTCTCGCGCGAGACCACGACGGCGGCCGCGCCGTCGCCGAGGATCGTCATGGGTGCGCGGTACCGGGCGGTGGTGGCGGCCTTCCCGGCGGTGACCACCAGCACGCGCCGGTGTCGTGGATCCCCCCGCAGGAGGGCGGCAGCCAGGGTGAACGCCGCCGACACCGAGACGCAGCCGAGTTCGCCGACACCGACGGTCAACGCCGCATGCGTGCCGAGCCTCGCCTGGAGGCGGGTGGCCTCCGAGGACAGCAGGTACTCCGGTGCCCTGCCCTGCACGTAGAGCAGCACGTCCACCTGGTCGGGGCCGATCCCGGTGCGGGTGAGCGCGTCGCGGGCGGCGCGTTCGGCGAGATCGACCTCGCTGAGGTCTCCGGCGTCGTGGACCCGGTCGATGCCGAGCGAGAGCGCGTGCTGCCGGCGGGCGGGCGGCAGGTCCGCCAGCTCGGGGAGGTCCGTCACCTCGACGCTGGTGCCGGGGAACCAGGTACCGAGGGGCCCGAGGGTGACGGGTGGCCGTTGGGCGTGCTGGTCACCGGTCACGAGCGTCTCCCCCGCGGTGTCGTGGCGTCGAGGAGTCCCGACCCGCTCCCGGCGGCGTCCCGGCGGTGACCGCGAACGGCATTGCCCTCACCTCCATGAACCCTCAGCCGTGCCGCGCCCACCGCGTGGAACGGGAGGATTACCCCACTTTCCACGCCATGTTTACCTCACCGTCGCGGCGCGTGGTACCAGCTGTTCCACACCAACAGGACGTTTCACGGACGGCCAAAGGTCCTCGTTCCGCGCGGGTACCGCTGCTAGCGTGCAGCACAGTTTCCCAGCAAAGGGGCACCCGGAGTGATCGAGAACGAAAAGGAACGGCTTTCCACGGCTGATATAACGTCCACAGTGCGCGTTTTCTTCTCAACCGCGGGTGTTGACCGCGCCATCGAGGCCGATGAGGACTATTTCAGCCTCGGTTACCTGAACTCACTCCTGGCGCTGGAGTTGGTCACGTATGTCGAGCGGAGTTTCGGCATCACCGTGGAGGTCGAGGACCTCGATCTCGACAACTTCCGGACAATCGCGCGCGTAGTGGGTTTCGTGCGGCGGAAACTGGACCCGACTTCCGGGACGGCGGACGGCGTGACGGAGCGGCAGTCGTCGGAGTAGGGACACCCGTCGGGCGGTTCACGACTTGGGGATGAGATGGATCCGGACAACGTCCTGGAGCAGGTGCTGACCGGTGCCCCGGACCGGGACAGGCTCGGCACGTTCCCCCGGGAGGCGGTCGACGCGCTGGCGCGATGCGGGGCGTTCGGTGTCGCCGTGCCAGCGGTGCACGGCGGCGACGACGGTTCCGCCCGCGACCTCGGCGCGCTCGCCGAACGCCTGGGGCGCGGTTGCACCGGCGCTCGCGGGCTGCTGACGGTGCAGGAGATGGTGCTCGCGGCGCTGCTGCGTTGGGGAACGGCCGAGCAGCGGGACCACTGGATTCCCCGACTCGTCTCCGGTGAGCTGGTGGCCGGTTTCGCAGCCACCGAGCCGGAGGCCGGCACGGAGCTGGGCGCGGTGTCCACCACGGTGGAACGGGACGGCGACGAGTTGGTCATCAGCGGCCGCAAGGTGTGGGTGACCTTCGGCTCCTCGGCGGATGTCCTCCTGGTTCTCGGGACCACTGCGGCCGGCCCGGTGACGGTGTTGGTGGAGGCCGACCGGGCGGGTCTCGAGCGGGTGCCGATCCGGGATCCGTTGGGAATGCGTTCGGCGCGGCTGGCCGACCTCGTCCTCGACAGCGTGCGGGTCCCGGTGGCCAACCAGGTCGCGCCGGCCGGGTTCGGCCTGTCCCACGTGGTGGCCACGGCGTTGGACCACGGGAGGTTCACGGTGGCCTGGGGGTGTGTCGGCATGGCTGACGCCTGCCTGCGGGCGGCTGTGGAGCGGGTCGCCGGGCGTGACCAGGGCGGGGTCCTGTTGCGGGAGAACCCGGTGGTCCGGGCGATGCTCGGTCGGGCGGCGGTCGCGGTCGCCTCGGCCAGGGCGTTGTGCGAACGAGCGACGACGTCGCGGGACGAGCGGACCCCGGAGGCGCTGGTGGCCACGGTGACGGCCAAGTACGCGGCGGCGCGCGCCGCCGCGACCGTCAGCGGGACGGCAGTGCAGCTGCTCGGAGCCGCCGGGTGCGCCGGTGACTCCGTGGCCGGCAGGTTCTTCCGCGACGCCAAGATCATGCAGATCATCGAGGGTGCCGACGAGGTTTCGGAGGTGCGCATCGGCGACCACCTCCTGCGTTCCTCGGCCAGGCCGGACGGCGGAGGAGCGCTCTGACATGGCGGGAACGGTGCGGCACTGGTGGCCAGACGAGGTGCTCGGCCCAGTCGGGGACGAGGTCGCCCTCGTGGTGGAGGTCGGGACATGAGTGAACGGAACGACGACGCGGAGCGGCCGCCCGGCGTGGTGGGGGTCGTCGGAGCGGGCACGATGGGCGTGGGGATCACCCAGTGCCTCGCCGAGGCCGGCTACCCGGTCGTGGTGGTCGACGACGACCCGGGCGCGTTGGCGGCCGGGCCGCGGAGACTGCGGGACGCACTGCGGATGCGGCTGTTGGCCGGATCCGGTGCGGGGCGGTCGCGGCCAGCGGACGCGACTGGCGAGGTCGTGTGGACCGACCGGTTGGCCGATCTCTCGGGCGCCGGGTTCGTCATCGAGTGCGCCTTCGAACGCGTTCCGGTGAAGAGGGCGGTGCTGGCCGGCCTCGACGAGGTGTGCCCGCCCCCGACGGTGTTCGCATCCTGCACCTCGGCGATCCCGGTCACGCGCCTGGCTTCGTTCACCGGGCGGGCCGACCGCGTGATCGGCATGCACTTCATGAACCCCGCTCCGCTGAAGCCGACGGTGGAGGTGGTGCGGGCCCCCACGACCTCCCAGCCTACTGTGGATCGCGCCCTGGCTCTGCTGGCGAGCCTCGGCAAGAGCGGCGTGGTGGTGGGAGACGCCCCGGGGTTCGTGTCGAACCGGGTGTTGATGTTGACGGTCAACGAGGCGGCCCGCGTCGTCGAGGAGGGTACCGCCGACGCCGACGCCGTCGACCAGATCTTCCGGGAGTGCTTCGGGCATCCGATGGGCCCGCTCCGCACCGCCGACCTGATTGGCCTCGACACGATCCGCGACTCGCTCCTGGTGCTCCTGGAGCACACCGGCGACGACCGGTTCACCCCCTGCCGCCTGCTCGACGACCTGGTCGGGCAGGGCGCCCTGGGGCGCAAGGCGGGGAGGGGGTTCCACGACCACCCCGCCCCCCGGTGAGCGCCCCCGTCGGCTCTCACCCGAGCGGAACCGCCACCTCCCGCGTCGGCCCGCCTCGACGCCCACTCGTCCTGGGAGACAGATGAACCAGCCAACACCGACCGCCGCCCCCGTGTCCCTGCCGTTCGAGACCGCCCACGTGCCCCCGGCCGAGCGCCTCGACGCGGCCGCTCGGGACGAGCGCATGCGCAGTCCGGGGTTCGGCCGGGTGCTCACCGAACACATGGTGACGATCCGGTGGACCGAGGGCACCGGCTGGCACGACGCCCGGGTCAGCCCGTACCGCGGCCTGGAGATCGATCCGGCGACGGTGGGGGTGCACTACGGGCAGATCGTGTTCGAGGGGCTGAAGGCGTACTCGCTCGCCGACGGTGAGGTCGGGATCTTCCGCCCCGACGCGGCGGCCAGACGCCTCCAGCGGTCGGCGGCCAGGCTGGCGATGCCGGAGATGCCAACGGAGCTGTTCACCGACGCCCTGGTGGAACTGGTGCGCGCCGACCGGGACTGGGTGCCCAGCGAGGTCGGCAAGAGCCTCTACCTGCGCCCGGTCCTGATGGCGACCGAGGCGGACCTGGACCTGCGCCCGGCCCGTGAATACCTCTTCCTGCTGATCGCCTTCGTCACCGACAACTTCTTCCCCGGCGAACTCCGGCCCAGGACCGTCTGGATCTGCGAGGACTACGTGCGGGCCGCACCGGGTGGCACCGGCGAGGCCAAGACTCCCGGCAACTACGCCGCGAGCCTGCTCGCGCAGGAGCAGGCGAGGGAACGGGGCTGCGACCAGGTCGTGTGGTTGGACGCGGTGGAGCGGCGCTGGGTCGAGGAGATGGGCGGGATGAACCTGTTCTTCGCCGTGGGCCCCGAGGACTCGCCCCGCCTGCTGACGCCCCCGCTGGGCGGCACGATCCTGCCGGGCATGACCCGGGACTCGCTGATCACGATCGCCAGGGATCTCGGCTACCCCACGTCCGAGGAACCGGTCAGCGTGGCGGAGTGGCGCGGGTGGGCTGGCGACGGCTCACTGCGCGAGGTCTTCGCCTGCGGTACGGCCGCCGTGGTGACGCCCGTCGGGACCGTCCGATCCGCGTCCGGTGACTGGGCGGTCAACGGGGGACGTCCGGGACCGATCGCCACCCGGCTGCGAACCGCACTGCTCGACATCCAACACGGACTGGTCCCCGACCGGCACGGCTGGGTCCTGCCGGTCGGCTGATCACCTCGTCGCCTCCCGGGAAGCACGTGCCGTGGAGACGCGACGCCCATCGATAACCGCACCAACCCGAGGGAAAGCCCCGGTCACGTCCCGGGTCCGCCCGCGAAAGGAAACAAGAGATGTCTACCGCTGACCAGGTACAGACCAGCAACGCGGCGAGCCTCCGGGAGACCGCGGCCGACGCGGCAGGCGCGGCGGCCCTGCTCGAGATCGGGGACCGCCTCGGTCTGCTTCCCTACATCGACCAGGGGCAGAGCGTCACCGCCGCGAAGTTGGCGGCCGAGCTGGACCTCCCCGAGGAGGGCGTGGCCAACTACCTGGAGGCGATGTCCTCCGCCGGCATCATGGTGGACTCGTCCAGCGAGGAGGGCAGCCTCCGGGTCGCCGACGACTTCGACCAGATCCAGTACGAGGCGGGCTACCTGTCGTGGGCGATGAACGCCAACCGCCCGTTCGTGAACAACGCCGTGGAGTTCCTGCGCGCTCCGCTGGACTCGAGGGCGAAGTACCCGCGGGACGGCCGGCAGGTCGCGGTGTCCTCGGAGTGGATGGGGTCGAAGGGCTTCTACCCGGTCGCCCTGCAGACGATCCTCGACGCCCGTCCCTCCCGGGTCGTTGACCTGGGTGCCGGCACCGCCCGGCTGCTGATCGAGATCATGCTCCAGCTCCCGGAGACCACGGCGGTGGCACTGGACCTGGACGGCCCGTCCTGCGAGGAGGCCGTCCGGGCCGCCGAGCGTGCCGGCGTGGCCGACCGGCTCACCGTCATCGAGGCACCGATCCAGTCGGTCGCCGAGGACCCCACGCCGGTGCAGGGTGCTGACGTGGTGCACGCGGGCTTCGTCTTCCACGACATGATGCCCGACGAGGAGCAGGTCGCCGACGCCGTGCTCGCCAACTGCCGGGAGGGCCTGCGGTCGGGTGGCATGATGGCCATCACCGACGCCGTGCCGTACGTGAAGAACACGCGGGAGCGGCGGTTCAGCGCGATCGTGAGCTACTACCACAAGCAGTTCATGCGTCGTCGTCTCCTCACCGAGGAGGAGTGGACCGCCAAGCTGTCCGACGCCGGCTTCTCGTCGGTCGAGTGCCTGCCGCACCGCTTCCCGACGGGCCGCCTGTTCAAGGCCACCAAGGCCTGACGCCTCGGGCCGGTACGCGTCCATCGCGGCCGGTCGGAAGACGGGGTGGTGCACCGGTTCTCGCCGGTGCACCACCCCGTTCGACGTTGGCGGCCGGTTGCGGGAACGGTGTCCGACGTGGCGCTCCAGGACTGGTGGACGCGGTGCCGGCTCCCCCGCGTGGGCGGCAGCCCCCGTTACCTTTTTCGTAGCTCCTGATCAAGGAGTCGTGG
>NZ_AGVX02000086.1 GCF_000239155.1 Actinoalloteichus spitiensis RMV-1378 | reverse complement strand
CTTCCCGGCGGCAACGCCCTCCCCGGCGGGCGAGTGCTCCGGGCGACGGCCCCGAGGGGCCACGCCGGGCGACACCGCCCGGGAGGCCGGCGAGACCGCCGGGTGGTTCGTCCGCCGGGCCGGCGGGCAGGGGGCTGGTCGGCCGGGGTCAGGAAGGGACCGGCGCCTCGTCCCGGTCGCCCACCAGTTCCTCGATCGCGGCGAGCGCCTCCTCGGTGGGCAGGTCCTCGTCGAGCACGAGGTGCAGCATCAGGCCGTCGAGCAGCGCCACCACCAGGGTGGCCACCCCGGCGCACCGGCTCGCCGGCCAGTGCGGCCGGAGCGTGGCGAGCCTGTCGGCGGCCTGCGCCCTCGACTGGCGCATCTGGTCCCGCATCACGGCGCCGAGGTTGCTGTCCCGCATCGCTCCGACAACGAGTTCGACCGCCAGCCGGCTCGCCCGCGTGCTCCCGGAGCTCGGCAGCAGACCACGCAGCGTGTCGAGGGCGGCCTGTTCGGTCGTGGCCTCCAACAGCTCATCGATGACGGGATTGATCACGAGGTCACCGGCGCGTTCGGCGATGGCGCGGTGCAGGTTGCCGACACCGCCGAAGTGGTAGTGGATCAGGCCGACGTTCGCGGTCGCCCGTTCGGCGACCGCCCGGGTGGTCACGGCGGGCCAACCGCCTTCCGCCAGCAGGTCGACGCCGACCGCCACCAGCTGCTCACGGCGACGTTCACCCCGCTCGGAACCTGGTCGATCGACTGTTTTGGTCACTCGACCAAGTTAGCACCTCGGTCCCCGTCGTACCCGAGTTTGCGCGATTCCCGGCCGTTCGGCACGAGGAACGGCGCGATCGGCCCGTGACATCCCTCGGTCAGGGCCGGACGAGTCGCGGCGCCACCGACCGGGGGTGCGCGGCTCGACCAGCGGGACCACGCCCGCTCGGCGGTCACCCAGCGTCAGGGGGCACCGCCGAAGACCGGGCGCCCCACTACCGGGCGACCCTGGTGCCACCAGGTAGTTTCCACAGTGGAAGCTCCGGTGCACGCGTTTCCCGTGCTGTCGCGCCCGGCACCTGGGATGACGTCGCAGCGAACGGAAAGCCGCGTCAGGGGAACCCGCCCAGACCCGACGACGGCTCGAGTTGGCAAGATACTGACTCGCCGGTGCCTCGGGACGTTTCGCGCGGAACGCGGAAGCAGAAAGGATCCTGGTGAACTCGCAAACCATCCAGGTCGACGACCTTCGCCTGCTCGCAGTGCCCAATGCCGTGAATCTCGCCGATCTCTTCCTCCGGTTCACCCTGTCCGAGTGGTCCTTACGCCCCTTGCAGGACGACGCCTCCCGCGTCATGAGCGCGCTGGTGACCGCCACCGTCGAGGACACCGACCAGCAGTCGGCGGGCTTCATCACCGTGCGCCTGCGCCTGCGGGGCGACTGCCTCGTCCTGGAGGTCGAGACCGAACGGTTCAACGAGCACGCCCCGGTGCTGGCCCAGCTGTCGGAGTTGCGCACCGGTCTCGTCCCGCTCGACGGGGGAGCCCGGCTGGCCTGGTGTGAGCTCCCCCTGCCGACGGGGTTGAGCGGAACCGCGGTCCCCCTGCCCCAACGTGAACGACGCCCCTCCCCCGCCGCCGAGGCGATGGCGGGCGAACCGGACGACTTCGATCCCCAGGTCATGCAGCGGCTGCTGTTCGGCCTGAGCGGAGCGGGCAAGCCCCCGCAGGACGGCGGCCTGGGGCACTGACGCCGCCCCGCCGTGTTCGGGGCCGGGGCCGTTCCGCCCTGACCCGACCACGGCGGTCGGCGGTGCGCACCGGGAGCCGCCTGCCCCCAGTGGCCGGGTTCAGCGCGGCGGGGATGTCGCCGCGAGCGCCTGCCCGGTCTGGTAGAGGCTGATCAACAACGGACGCAACGCCCGTCCGCGCTCGGTCACCGCGTACTCGGTCCGCGCCGGGAAACCAGGGGCGCGTGACCTGCCCACCAGCCCACGCGCCTGGAGTTCGGTCAGCCGCTCGGTCAGCACCTTCGCGCTCAGGGTGGGGAGCCGCCGCCGGAGTTCCGTGAAGGAGCAGGGCCCGTGCAGGAGTTCCCGTAGCACCAGCGTGGTCCAGCGACCGGAGACGGCCGCCAGCGCGACCTCGACCGGGCAGTCCGGGTCCGGCCGCTGGGTGCGCCCCGCCACGTCCGGGACCAGCTCTCGGTCCCAGCCGCCGTCCGCCCTGACCACGGTTTCCGTTTGGTTACCCACGTGCGCCTCCTGTTGGCTCCGCTCCATGAGCGAGACTCCGACCCACATCCAACTCACGACGGACCCCGCACGGCACCCCGAGGTCTTCGCCTCGGCGTTCAACACCGGCGACGTCGACATCCTGGAACAGGTGTACGAGCCCGGGGCGCTGTTCGTTCCCCAACCCGGCACGGCCGTGACGGGGGAGGCACGGCGACTGGCCAACGCGGAGTTCCTGGAACTCGGGCTGCCCATCACCGTCTCCCCCCGCCACGTCTACGCCCTGGACGACGTCGCACTTCTGATCGTCGACTTCGTGATCGCCGGAACCGCGCGGCACGGCGGCTCCGTCCGCATCGAGGGAACGGCGACGGACGTGGCGCGCCGGGGGGCCGACGGGTACTGGCGCTACGCCATCGACAACCCCTTCGGCGTCGCGGAGGGGCCGGCGGGGTCGGGGCGAGCCAGCACCGCCTAACGGAGCAGGCGGAACCAGCCCAGGTCGATCTCTATCGGCAGGACCAGCAGGGGGAAGGTGAGGACGAGGCAGATCGCGCACAGCAGGAGGATGACCCGCCTGGTGGTCGGCGAGTCGCCCACCACCGCCGACAGGAGCGACACCGCGAGGCGAAGCGCTTCCAACACCCCCACCGCGCGAACCCCACCGTTCACCGGTCTTGCCCCCGACCTCGGTTGCGTCGAGCCAGGGGTCACGGCCTACTGTCATCAGGTTGGTCCTCCCTCGGAGCGCCAGGCGGACGCTGATCTCTGCCAGGAGCGGGCGTCCGCGAGCGCGGCTGGTGGCGACCGACCGGGGCGGCTTCCTTCCGAGGAAGCCGCCCACCACCGGCACCAATTCGTGCAAAGCAACCTACACCGGTGGGTCGATATCGCGACTACTGGCTGCCACCACTCGCTCAGCGGGCAGAAATCTTCCACGAACGGCCCAAGACGAGAGCCAAGGCGGTCAGCAGAACTAATATCGGCTGGTAGACGCAGTTCACTCGAGGCTGGAACACTCGTGGCGCCCTCGGCACGGCCCCATGCGCCGCCCGCGACTCGGACCTCCCCACCACCCGATCGTCCACGTCAGCCACCCCCAGCTCGACTACTCAGGGTAGTTTTCGGCCATGCCAAGCCTTCCCCCGCAAGGACTAATATTCCCTCGGCATATCGCCTACCGGTGATATGCTCGTCGCTCTCAGTCCCCACCGCCACGGGCGGGCTCCCCGCGTCGCGGTCGGAGCGACGGCGCCTTGAGGACGAAGCCGGCACGTCGCGCCTCGACTCCCCTCCCCCCGTGGTGGCCGACCGGTTTGGAGCGGTGCCCACCGTTCCCGGGCTGGTAGGGTCCGTCGCGATGTCGCTCGCGCGGGGAGAGTGAGGTGCCGGTGCGCGTCGCCAGCTCGGCCCTCCCACCGCCACGGGAGCCCACCACGAGGGTGGCCGGTCCTGCCCCCAGGGCGCGGACCAGCCGCGCTCCGCAGCCACGACCGGCGCGCTGGACCCAGGCGGTCCCAGCGGTGGCCCCCATCCCGTCGCCCGCGCTCGAGTCGACCCGTCGAGCCCTTTCCACGCCGCACCCGGTGCTGCCCCCCTCGGACACGAAACGGGCGACCGGCACCAACGGCTACACGAACTCCTGGGGAACCAACGCGCACGGCGAACTCAGCGGATGCCCGCCGCCCCGTTCCCACGCCCTGGTCAGCGCCTCCTCTCCGCGCTGACCCGCTCCGTGGCCCCGGTCGGGACGCCACGGTCGTTCGCCCTACCCGGATTTCGCCCTCCTCGGGCTCCGGCTGTCACCGCCTTCCTCGTCCCGTGACCCGCGTCGCGGGACCACCGAGTGACGGCTGCCCCGAAGCCGAGCTGAGAGGTCACTCGTTTGGTCCTGCCACTGGTTCTCGCGGCGCTCACCGCGCTGGCGCTGGCGGCTCCCCCGCTCGACCGGTTCCTGGGCCGGTCGACGGGTTGGCCGTTGGCCGCCGCGTTCCTGGGCCTCGCCGCGCTCGTCGCCACCCGGGCACCCGAAGTGCTGTCCGGGGCCGGGGCCCCGTCCTTCGACGCACCGTGGATGCCCGCCGTCGGTGTGGGCTTCCACCTGCGGCTGGACGGTCTCGCCCTGCTGTTCGTCTCGCTCGTCCTGGTCGTGGGCGCACTGGTGATGGCCTACTCGGCCAGCTACTTCTCCCACGGGCGGCACGGCGACTTCTACCTGCTGATGACGCTGTTCGCCGCGGCGATGTTCGGTCTCGTCCTCGCCGACGACGTGGTGCTGCTGTTCGTCTTCTGGGAGATCACCACGATCTGCTCGTTCTTCCTCATCGGGAGATCGGGGTTGTCCGCGAGCCGCCCGGCGGTGCGGACGCTGATCCTCACGGCCGCGGGTGGCCTCGCGCTGCTCACCGCCGTGGTCCTGATGTGGGTGACCACCGGGACGACCCGGCTCAGCGTGATCCTGGAGCACTCCGCCTGGACCGACGACCCGGCCTTCGCCACCGCCGTCGCGGTCCTGGTGATCCTCGCCGCCTTCACCAAGTCCGCGCAGTTCCCGTTCCACTACTGGTTGCCCGACGCCATGGCCGCCAGCACACCGGTGAGCGCATACCTGCACGCCGCGGCGATGGTGAAGGCGGGGATCTACCTGCTGATGCGGTTCTCCCCCGCGCTGGCCGACCACGCGGTCTGGCAGACCGCGCTGATCGGCTTCGGCCTGGTGACCGCCGTCCTCGGCGCGCTGTTCGCCCTGCAACGCCACGACCTGAAGGAGCTGCTGGCCTACTCGACGGTGAGCCAGCTCGGGTTCCTCGTCGCGATCATCGGGGTGGGCACCCCGGCGGCGATGGCGGCCGCCACGGCCCACACCCTCGCGCACGCGCTGTTCAAGGCCACCCTGTTCATGCTGGTCGGCGTGGTGGACCGCGAGGCGGGCAGCCGGGACATCCGGAAGCTCACCGGTCTCCGACGGGTCATGCCGGTCACCGCGACGCTGACGGGGCTGGCGGCCCTGTCGATGGCCGGTGTTCCGCCGCTGCTGGGCTTCGTCAGCAAGGAGAGCATGTTCGGCGCCTTCCTCGACGCCCCGGGCCCCGGATGGGTGGGGCCGGTCGTGGGCGGGGTCGCCGTGGTGGGGGCGATCCTCACCTTCGCCTACTCCTTCCGGCTGGTCTACGGGGCTTTCGGCGGGCCCACCGAGCAGAGCCACCTCCGGGAGCCGAAGGCGGCGTTCCTGTTCCCCGCCGCCGTGGCGTCGGTGGCGGGTCTGGTGCTCGGGCTGGTGGTCCCGCTGCTCAACCCCCTGGTGGACCGGGTCGTCACCGATACCTGGGGGCTGGTCCACGACAGCGACCTCGCGCTCTGGCACGGTTTCTCCACCGCGCTGGGGATGTCGGTGGTCGTCCTCGGCGCCGGGACGGTGCTCTTCCTCCGACGGGCGTGGCTCGACCGGGTGTTGGACCGCTCGTTGTTCCCCGTCCGGGGGACGGAGGTGTTCGAACGCCTGTACCGGGGGACGATCGCGCTGGGTGCGCGGGTGGGTGATCTCACCCGGAGCGACTCCCCCGCCCAGCACCTCGCGATGCCCTTCGTGCTGCTGGCGGTGCTGGCCTCGGTCGCGTTGTCGGCCGGTCTCGCCGTCGGCGACTTCCCCGCTCCGGTGAGCCGGCCGATGGACTGGGTGCTCGTCGCCCTGATCGCCGCCTCGGTGCTCGGAGCGGTGGTGGCGCGCTCCCGCCTCGCCGCGCTGGGGTCGATCGGGGTGGGGGGTTTCACCGTCGCCCTGTGGTTCTTCACGCTCGGCGCCCCCGACGTCGGTCTGACCCAGCTGCTGGTCGAGGTGCTCACCGTCGTCGTCGCGGTCCTGGTCCTCCGGCGGCTGCCACGGTCCTTCCACCCCACGGGGAGGGTGCGGAGGGCCGCCGCCGCGGTCCTCGCGATCGTCGCCGGTGGGGTCGCCGCGCTCGCCACCTACACGATGACCGGTCGCCGGGAGCTGTCCCCCGCGGCGGACTACTTCCTGACCGAAGCCGAGAACGAGACCGGCGGCACCAACGTCGTGAACACCATCCTGGTGGACTTCCGCGCGTTGGACACGCTGGGGGAGCTGACCGTGCTCGGCATCGCCGGGCTGGTGATCGTGGCCGTGCTCAACGCCAACGGCCTGCTGCCGAACCGGCAGCCGACGGCCATCCACCGGTTCGCCGGCAGTCCCATTGATTCGCCGACCGATGCCACCATCCTGTTCCGCACCGTGGGGCGGTGGTTGGCGCCGCTGGTGATCCTGTTGTCGGCCTACCTGCTCCTGCGGGGCCACTACGAGCCGGGCGGCGGGTTCATCTCGGCGCTGGTGGGCGGCGCCGGGTTCGCCCTGGCCTACCTCAGCGCGCCGAGTTCGGACCGCGCCCCGATCCGCTGGCCCTACATCGCCCTGATCGCCTCCGGTGTCGGGGTCGCGGTGTTGACGGGGGTGGCGGGCTACCTGGAGGGGAGCTTCCTCCGGCCAGTCCACCTGGACATCCCGCTCCCCTGGGGGGGTGAGTACCACTTCACCTCGGCCCTGGTCTTCGACGTCGGTGTCTACCTGGCGGTGATCGGTGTCGTGGTCACGGCGTTGAACCGGCTGGGAGGGGATTCCGGCCCGCCGGGCGGGATGCCTCGTTCGCGGGGCGCGTCCAGGTCCGGTCGGAGCGCGGGGAAGGAGACCCGATGACTCTCGCGATCTCCGTCGGCCTGCTGGTGGCCGGCGGCGTGTACCTGGTGGTGCAGCGCGGCATGGTGCGCATCACCTTCGGCTTCGTCCTGCTCGGCCACGCGGTGAACCTGCTGCTGGTGTCGGGTGGGGGCGCGTTCCGCAGGGAGGCCCCGCTGATGTCGGAGACGGACGCCTCGGTGGCGGCCGATCCGCTGCCGCAGGCGTTCGTCCTCACCGCGATCGTGATCGCGTTCGCGATCACCGTCTACATGCTCACCCTCGCCGGGGTCGGCAAGCGGGACGATGACACGCGGGGCGGCCCGGCCGTGTCCGGCGAGAAGGACGAGGAGAAGGCATGACCGGCGCTCTCCTGCCGTTGGCCGTGGCGGTGCCGCTGCTCGCCGCCGCGGTGTTGACCGTGCTCCGGGAACCCGCCCTACCGCGCCGGGTGATCCTGCTCGGAACGAGCGCGCTGAGCCTTGGGTTCGGTGTCCTGCTCGTCGTCGCCAGCTGGGACGGCGGCATCGTCTCGCACAACGTCGGTCTCTGGCCGAACGGGATCAGCATCCCGTTCGTCGGGGACATGTTCGGCGCCCTGATGATCGTGGTGACCTCGCTGCTGACACTGGTGTGTTCGGCGTTCGCGATCGCCGCGGGTGACGAGGAACGCAGGTTCTTCGCGCCGCTGGTCCTCGTCCTGGCGGCGGGTGTGAACGGGGCGCTGCTCACGGCGGACCTGTTCAACCTGTTCGTCTTCATCGAGGTGATGTTGCTGCCCTCGTACGGGCTGCTGGCGATGCTCACCGGCATCCGGGGGGTGCGGGCCGGCCGGCTGTACGTGGCGATGAACCTGCTGACCTCGACGGTGTTCCTCGCCGGCGTCGGCCTCGTCTACGGGGTGACGGGCACCGTCAACCTCGGGGAGCTGGCCGGGCTGGCCGCCGAATCCGAACTGGTGGCCACGGCGGTGGCGGTCGTGTTGATCGCCCTGTCGGTCAAGGCCGCCGTCGTCCCGGTGCACGGCTGGTTGGCCAGGACCTACCCCTACGCCTCCCCCGCGGTGACCGCGTTGTTCTCCGGGCTGCACACCAAGGTGGCGATCTACGCGATCTACCGGGTGTACGCGGTGGTCTTCGAGGGGGACAGCACCTACCTGTGGATCGGTGTGGTCGCGATGGGCGTGACCATGGTGGTGGGGGTGCTCGGCGCGGTCGGGGAGAACACGACGCGGTCGATCCTCGCGTTCCACATGATCTCCCAGATCGGCTACATCCTGCTGGGGGTGGCGCTGTTCGGCCCGCTCGGCCTGACCGCCGGCATCTTCTACCTGTTGCACCACATGGTCGTGAAGGCGTCGCTGTTCCTGTCCACCGGAGCGGTGGAGGTCACCTACGGGACGAACCGGCTGGACCGGCTGGGTGGGGTGGCCAGGACGGAACCGCTGCTCGCGGCGGCCTTCCTCGGTGCCGCCCTGTCGCTGGCCGGGATGCCGCCCTTCTCCGGGTTCGTGGCGAAGTTGACGCTGGTGCGGGCCGCCTTCGACGAGGGGCAGGTCGCGGTGGCGGTGGTCGCCGTGGCGGTCAGCCTGCTCACGCTGATGTCGATGCTGAAGATCTGGGGCGGGGTGTTCTGGGGCCGGTCCCCGGAGGACGTCGCGGGGCACCACCTCGAACGGCACCCAAGAGGAGCACTGCTCACCAGGGTCCGGCCGGCACTCGTGCTGCCAGCCCTGGTCCTCACCGGGGTGACCCTCGGGGTGGGTATCGGGGCGCAGGGCCTGCTGGTGCTGGCGGAACAGGCGGCGGCGGGACTGCTGGACACGTCCGGCTACATCGAGGCGGTGATCGGCCGATGACACGGCACCTGGCACGGATCCTCCGGCTGGTCGGGTTCCTGGGGTACTACCTGCTGGAACTCGTGAAGGCGAACGTCTCGGTGATCAGGGAGACCCTGGTCCCGAGTGACCGGTTGCGGCCCGGCATCGCCGAACTGCCGCTGCGCTGCCGGACGGACCTGGAGATCACGATGATCGCGAACCTGATCTCGTTGACCCCGGGGACGCTGACGGTGGCGGTCAGGGCGGAGCCGCCGACCCTGTGGGTGCACGGGATGTTCGCGGAGGACCGCGAGGCGTTCCGTGCCGAGTTGTACGAGATGGAGGGTCGGATGCTGGTGGCGATGCGGTTGTCCGCCGCCGCCGGCGCGCTGCCCGGTCCGGGGCCGGCGGATGGCCCCGCGTCCGAGGCGGGTGGCGTGGCGCGTCGGTCCGCCGACCGCGGCGAGGACGGAGACGAGACGTGATCCTCATCGATCTGGCGATCGTGCTGGTCGCCCTGAGCCTGCTCGCAGCCGTGGTCCGGTTGGTGCGCGGCCCCTCCGACGCGGACCGGGGTCTCGCCGGGGACCTGGTCTTCTTCGGTTTCGTCGCGCTCGTCGCCCTGGTCGGCCTCCGCGCGGACAGCGAGGTCGTCTTCGACGTGGTCCTGGTGGCCACCCTGGTCGGGTTCCTGGCCAGTCTCTCGATCGCCCGGCTCGTGACAGGGGGGAAACGATGAGCGTGCTGCTCGGTCACGTGGGAACCGCGCTGGTCGTGGTGGGTGCCCTCGTGCTGGCGCTGGCCGGGGTCGGGCTGCTGCGCCTGCCCGACCTGTACACGAGGGCCAGCGCGGTGACCACGGCCTCGGGTCTCGGGGTGGGGCTGGTGCTGGTGGGTGTGCTGCTGCACCACCCCAGCCTCGGGAACACCGTGAAGGTGGTGTTGGCGGTCGTGGTGCAGCTGACGACGGCGGCGGTCGGCGGTTACGCGATCGCCAGGGCCGGCTACCTGACCGGTGTCCCGCTGGCGAAGCGGACCCGCTACGACGAACTGGGAGCGGTGGTGCGGACCGCGCGGGGCGGTCCGGAGCGGCCGGGCCGGCGCCGCCGTCCCGGCCGTCGGCGGGGACGGGGCTGAGCCACGGGCCTGGCCGGGCCGTCGCGTCCGGTCAGGCCCCGGGGCCGACGACGCGGGTGGTGCGCCCTCTGGCTGCCACCACGTCCCCCGGGGCGAGCTGGCGGCCCCGCCTGGTCTCCGGCTGGTCGTTGACGGTGACCTGCCCCGACTCCAGCATGTCCCTGGCGTCACCGCCGTCGGAGGCGAGGTCGGCGAGCTTGAGGAACTGACCGAGTCTGATGCTGCCGTCCCGGATCGGCACGTCGTCCATGCCGACCATCATGCCGGTGCCGGGCGCGACGCCGCGCACCGCTCCTCGGGCGCCCGGCCGTGGCGTGCGGCGCCGGTGCTCGGCGTTCCCCAGGACGCGGAGCGGGCCGGGTGGGAGCGCCGGGTGTGGGTTCCCCGACGCTCCCCGACCGTGGTGCGGTGACGCCTCGGTCAGCCGAGTTGGGCCTGGATGTCGGCGGCGTAGGTCGAGACGCGGGCGTAGACGCCGGGGTAGCCGGCCCAGGCGCAGCCGTTGCCCCAGGAGACGATGCCGATCAGCTTCCCGTCGACCACCAGCGGGCCGCCGGAGTCACCCTGGCAGGCGTCGTAGCCGCCCTCCGGGAACCCGGCGCACACCATGGCGGTGCTGTTGTACTGGGAGTAGGCCCCCGCGCAGGTGGCGTCGCTGGTCACCGGGACGTCCACCTCCAGCAGGTAGCGGGAGGCGGCGCCGCCGGAGGAGGTCGCCCCCCAGCCGAGGACCTTGCTGGTGGTGCCGGCCTCGTACAGCGCCGTGTCGGCGGGTGTGGCGAGCGGCAGCGTCTCGTAGGGGAGGTCGCGGTCCAGGGTGAGCACCGAGACGTCCTCGCCGATCAGGTAACTCCGGTAGTCGGGGTGGTTCCAGATGCTGGTGACGGAGGCGACCACGCCCGCCGTGCCGTTCTTGTCCTCGCGGCCCGCGACGACCCGGACGGCCGAGGCGGAGCGGTTGATCGTGCAGTGCGCCGCCGACACGACCTTGTTCGGCGCGACGAGCGCTCCGCCGCAGAACTGGGAGCCGGCGGTGTTGGTCAGGTAGACGGCCCACGGGTAGTCGGAGATGCTGGCCCGGGTTCCGCCGACGATGCGGGTGCCGACGTCTCCCGCCTCGGTGCCGGGCACGGTGGGGGCGGGGGCCCCGGCGATGGGCTCCGTCTCGGCCGCGGCCTGGATGCCCGTGAGCGGGAGGAGCGCGGCGGCGAGCATGGCGCCGAGGGCGGCCCACCGTCGGGACTTCGTGTTAGCCACGTTGGTCTCCTTCGTTCGCGACGCCGTGTGGACGAACCTGCGGCAGGGAGTGGCCGTCCGGCATCAGGAACATCAAACAGACGGTCCACACGCCAACGACAGGCCCAATAGAGGTAACCCGAAGAGACTCCACAATTACCTTCGGTAATCACGGTTGGTGTTCACACGACCGTCATGAGCCGCTGGTCAGGACGTCATGCGCGGGTGGACACGACGGCGCGACCACCGGGGCCACCGGCCCCGAGCACCAACCACCCGCCCCAGTGGACGCGGGCGCGATCAGGGCACGACGAGTCGCGGCGGCGAGGGAATTCGGGGCCGCCCCAGTGCCGGCGGGCTCGGCCCCCGCTCGACGAAGGCGCGGCGAGCGCCGCCGATCCCGTCGAGGTGCCGCCGGGTCCCAGCCCAGGCGCGCACTCCGTTGGCCCGTGTCCCGCGGTGCCGCGCCCGCCACGCCGACGGCATCGAGGTCGAGTGGGTGGAGTGGACTGAGCACCTCGTCGTCCGGCGGCTGACGCCAGGCGGCGCGTCCGAGCCGGACCCGCCTGAACCCCGCGGCTGATCCACCCCAGTCGTGGGGCCGCCCACCGGGTGGCGGGCCCCACCGCTCCGCCCGAGTTGTCGGTCTCCTCCCCCAGGCTGGGGACGACAGTGATCACCGGAGAGGAGAACGGACATGCGGGACCACGCGCAGGGCACCATCGGCACCGTCACGGGGTTCGACCTCACCGTGTCGGACGCCCCGGGCATCCGGGACTTCTACGCGGCGGTGGTGGGCGGGGAGGCACGGCCCCTCGGGTTGGGGGACCACGACGACTACCAGATGCTGGCCGCCGACGACACTCCCAGGACCGGGGTGTCCCCTCGGCGCGGCGCCAACGCCGACCGACCCGCGCACTGGCTGAGTCACGTCACCGTCGCCGACCTCGACACCAGCCTGGAGCGGGTGCGCGCCCTCGGCGGCCGGGTGCTGACCGAACCCCGGGGCACCGGGCCGGGCGCCTACGCGGTCATCGCCGACCCCGCCGGGGCGGTGCTGGCACTACGGCAACGAGCGGTGGACGGATGAGGACCGGCTCGGCGGGCGCGCACCGGACGTCCGGGCCCGAGCCGCC
>NZ_AGVX02000087.1 GCF_000239155.1 Actinoalloteichus spitiensis RMV-1378 | reverse complement strand
GTCTCCGCCGTCGGCGGCCCGAATTCCGCGGTGGGCGGGGTCGTCGAGGCCAGCGGCCGGTCGGAGGACGAGGTGGTCGCCGGCACGTCGGTGGGAGGGGAACGCGGCCTCACCACGGGAAACGAACTCGATGGACGGCCGGGTGCTCTCAGCCCCGGCGCGCCGGCCCGGGTGGGGGCACCGCCGGTGGTCGGCCGCCCGCCCCTTCCGAGGGTTCCCGGCGGATCATGGCGGGATCCACCGGGCGACGCTGCCGCACCGCCGCGCTCCCCGGCCCGCTCACCAGGGGGGATGCGCGGCCGGCTGGAGGCGCTCGGCGTGACCGAGGCGCGGATCGCACTCCCCTGGCGGTGCGGAGCCTTCCCCGGCGTGGCCGTCCACGTTCCCCGTCGTTCCTGGCGAACGAAAATTTCACCGGTTGGTGAATCATTGGCGCCGAATTCGCCAACCGCGAAAAGATCTCGCTTCCGATCAGCGGTCGGATTGTTGGCGGCAACGTGCCAAAAATCCGATGGTGAACACCCATAAGGGTGATCAACATCACTGATAGTGGAGGTGAATATGTCCCTCCGTCGGCACCTTCTGCCAGGATGCGCCACTGATACGGCCATAGGGTGAGGTCGATCGTGACGCAATGCCGCAACGCGGCGGTGACGCAATCGTTCACCCACCCGTGCTTCCCGACTGTCGCCGTCCGGCCGACGGCGCGCTCCCTCAGCGGCGGGACCACGGTGGCACGGCCGTGGAACCCGCCCGGGGCGCCGGCCCCGGAGGGACACCGACCAACCCGTGAGGAGTCCACACCGATGCCAGGTTCACCCAGGTCCGTCGCCATCCCGGCGGCCTCCGCCGGGCTGCTACTGCTCACTCTGGCCGCCTGCGGACAGGAGGAACCGGTGGACGCGGGCAGTGGCCCGACCACCAGAACCACTCTCGAGGCAGCCCAGGAGCGGCTGGGCAACGCCGTCAGGAGCAGCTGCGAGAACCAGCCGGGGACCGTCCAGCAACTGATGGCCAACCCGAGCCCCAACTACAGCACGAACCGGGCGCAGGGCCCCACGTGCACGTGGTCCGCCGGCTCCCGGCAACGCATCGCGATCACCGCCGTCACCTCCGAGCCCTACTCCGAGTGGCGTGCCACCAACGAGCTGTTGGTGGGGGAGGGGACCGGGTTCCAGGTTCGGGGACACGACGCCACCTGGGCGCCGGGCACCGGCGAGGAAGGGGGCTGCTTCGTCGTCGCCGACGTGGACGACACGGCGCTCACCATCCAGTTCGGCGGTGTGGAGGACCCCGACTGCACGGGTGCCAGGAACCTGGCCGACCAGGTGCTCGCGCACCTGGACTGACGCCGTCGGCAGCCCCGCACCGAACCCCCCGGTAGTGTCATCGGGATGGATACGTCCCAACCGGTCGACGATGCCGGGACCCGGAGGCTTGGCCTCGGGCTCGCGGCACTGGGTCGACCGGCCTACATCAACCAAGGGGGAGCGGACGCCCTGCCGGCGGAGCGCACGGTGGAGGCGATGCGGCGGAACTGCCACGACGTGCTGGACGCCGCGTACGCGGCCGGTGTCCGCTGGGTCGACACGGCCCGCTCCTACGGCCTCGCGGAGGAGTTCCTCGCGGAGTGGCTCGCGGACCGGGGGCACCGTGACCTGGCGGTGTCCAGCAAGTGGGGCTACACGTACGTGGGCGAGTGGCGTGTCGACGCCGAGGTCCACGAGGTGAAGGAACACAGCGCCCAACGGTTCGACGAGCAGTCGCGGGAAAGCCGGGATCTGCTCGGCGACGCGCTGGGCGTCTACCAGGTGCATTCGCTGACGCCGGACAGTCCGCTGTTCGACGACCGGGCACTGCTGGGACGCCTGGCCGAGTTGGCCGGAGGTGGCACCCGGGTCGGGTTCTCCACCTCCGGCCCCCGCCAGGCGGAGACCATCGAGCGCGCGGTCGAGCTGGAGGTCGACGGCGAGCGGCTGTTCACGACGGTGCAGTCCACCTGGAACCTGCTGGAGCCCTCGGCCGGTCCGGCGCTGGCCGCGGCCTCGGAGGCGGGCCTGCGGGTGCTGGTCAAGGAGCCGCTGGCCAACGGCCGGCTGGTCGTCGACGCGCCTGACCTGATCCGCGTCGGAGCAGAACGAGCCGGAGTGGGCCCGGACGCCGTCGCCCTCGCGGCGGCGCTGGCGCAGCCGTGGGCGGACACCGTCCTGCTCGGGCCGGCCAGCGTCGAGCAGCTCAGGGAGAACCTGCTCGCGGTCGGCGTCCCCCTGCTCCCCGCGGAGCGGTACGCGATGGCCGCCACGCTGGCCGAGCCCCCCGAGCGGTACTGGCAACGCCGGTCCTCGCTGCCCTGGCGCTGACCTCCCTCACGTCCCCCGTCCACTCGCGGCGGAGCGTCGGAACCACTCCCGGAGCAGCTGTCGGCTGTCCGGTACCAGGGGCCATCCCGGGTCGACGCTCCGCCGCCGCAACTCCCCCAGCGGCATCCACCACCCCGACTCGATCTCCTCGGGCTGGTGCCGCACCTCGCCGGCCCACCGCGCCTCGAAGAGGTGGGTGTGCACCCGGAGCCCAGGGCCGTCGTAGGAGTCGACCAGGGCCGGCCGCAGCGGCACTCCGACCACACCCAGTTCCTCCGCGAGTTCGCGGCGGGCGCAGTCGGCCGGGTCCTCGCCCGCGTCCACCACGCCGCCGGCGAAGCAGTCCAACGCTCCCGGGAAGATGTCCTTGGTGTCGGTGCGGCGGTGTACGTATGCCCGGTCGCCGTCGGGTGAGAGCAGGAACACCGCCCCGCACCCGTGCCACAGGTTCTCCGCCCGCACCCGCCTTCTCGGGGCGCTGCCCACGACCATGCCACCGGGGTCGTAGACGGCCACCAGTTCGTCTCCTCGGGAGGCTGGTTCGACCATGTCCCCAGCCTCGCACGGCAGTCCCCTGCGCATCGGACCACCACGGCTGTGGTGGTTCACCACCACGGGCGTGGTGGTCCGCGTGCTCGAGCTCGGACGCCACCGCCCGTCGGGGACGGAGAGTGTCCGCCTGATCACTCTTTCAAGTGTCGCGCTCATGATCAAGCCGCGAAGGGTCCCGAAGCCGTAGGCTGAAGTCCATGCGGCGGATCATGGGAACCGAAGTCGAATACGGGATCACGGTGCCGGGAGAGAGCACCGCCAACCCCGTTCTCACTTCCACCCAGGTGGTGCTGGCCTACGCGGCGGCCGCCGACATCCCCCGGTCCCGGCGGGCGCGGTGGGACTACGAGGTCGAGTCGCCGCTGCGGGACGCCCGCGGTTTCGACCTGGGAGGCCCCAGCCTGCCCGCCGCCGACCACGAGGGGGACGACCTCGGCGCGGCCAACGTCATCCTCACCAACGGCGCGCGGCTCTACGTCGACCACGCCCACCCCGAGTACTCCACCCCGGAGGTGACCAACGCCAGGGACGCGGTGATCTGGGACAAGGCGGGGGAACGGGTGATGGAGGAGGCGGCCATGCGGGCCGCCACGGTGCCCGGACAACCGCACATCCAGCTGTACAAGAACAACATCGACAACAAGGGCGCGAGCTACGGCAGCCACGAGAACTACCTGATGGCGCGCAGCACGCCCTTCACCTCGGTGATCTCCGGGCTGATCCCCTTCTTCGCGTCCCGGCAGGTGGTCTGCGGTGCGGGCAGGGTCGGGTTGGGCGCGTCCGGGGACGGGGCGGGTTTCCAGCTGTCGCAGCGGGCCGACTACATCGAGGTCGAGGTCGGGCTGGAGACCACCCTCAAGCGGGGCATCATCAACACCAGGGACGAGCCCCACGCGGACGCCGACAAGTACCGGCGCCTGCACGTGATCATCGGTGACGCGAACCTGGCCGAGTACTCCACCTACCTCAAGCTGGGCAGCACGGCGCTGGTCCTGGACATGATCGAGGCGGGCCACCGTTTCGACGACCTTCGGCTCGGCGACCCGGTCCAGGCGGTGCACACCATCAGTCACGACCCCTCGCTCCGCGCCACCGTCCCGCTGGCCAACGGCCGCCGCTTCACCGGGCTCGACCTCCAGTGGGCCTACCACGAACGCGCGGTCCGGCACGCCGAGTCCGAGGGGGTCGACCAGGCCTCGGCCCACGTCCTCCAGACCTGGGGTGAGGTGCTGAACCGGCTCAGCCGCGACCCGGCGGAATGCGCGGACATGCTCGACTGGCCGGCGAAGCTGCGGTTGTTGGAGGGGTACCGCGCCCGGGACAACCTCGGGTGGGCCTCCTCCCGCCTGCACATGATCGACCTCCAGTACTCCGACGTCCGGCTGTCCAAGGGGCTCTACAACCGGCTGGTCGCGCGGGGCTCCATGCGTCGACTCGTCGACGAGGAGGAGGTGCGGGCGGCGATCACGTTGCCGCCGGAGGACACCAGGGCCTACTTCCGCGGTCAGTGCATGGAGCGGTACCCGGCGCAGATCTCGGCGGCCTCCTGGGACTCGGTGATCTTCGACCTGGGCAGGGAATCCCTGGTGCGCATCCCCACCCTGGAACCGCTGCGGGGGACGAAGGCCCACGTCGGCCAGCTGCTGGAGGCAGCCTCCAGCGCCGAGGAACTCGTCGACTCGTTGACCCGGCGGTAGCGGCAGGATCCCGGTCGACCGCTCGGCGGGACGACGGACGCACCGCCAACTGGGTAATCTTGGGACACGGGCAACCGCCCTGACATCGGGAGGACTGATGGCACAGGAACACGCGCAGAAGCACGGCGGTGGCGACGGGGACGACGAAGCCCAGGAAGCCACGACCGCCGGCCAGGAGCGGCGCGAACAGCTCGGCGAGGACGTGGACACCATCCTGGACGAGATCGACGACGTCCTGGAGGAGAACGCCGAGGACTTCGTGCGAGCCTACGTCCAGAAGGGCGGCCAGTAGGCCCTCGCCCGTTCCGCCGCACCCGCCACCCCGACCCAGGAGTACACCGCCTCATGGAGAACCCGACAGCCCGCGCCCAGTCGGGCGCGGCCCTGCCGAACGCCTACTTCGCTCCCGGATCATCCTTCGTCGACTTCGTCCGGGCGGCCGCGCCCGAACTGCTGCCGGGCAACCGGGTGGTACCAGAAGGGCAGGTCGGGCACCCGCCGCACGGCACGACCGTGGTGGCGTTGAAGTACCGGGGCGGAGTGCTGTTGGCGGGTGACCGCCGGGCCACGGCGGGCAACCTCATCGTGCAACGGGACATCGAGAAGGTGTTCCCGGCGGATGCCTATTCCGCGGTCGCGATCGCGGGAACGGCCGGCATCGCGCTGGAGCTCGTCCGCCTGTTCACCGTGGAGCTCCAGCACTACGAGAAGATCCACGGTGTGCCGCTCTCCCTGGAGGGCAAGGCGAACCAGCTGTCGAACATGATCCGGGGCAACCTGGAACTGGCGATGGCCGGGCTGGCCGTCGTACCGCTGTTCGTCGGGATCGACGTCGACTCGGACGGGACGGAGTGGCCCGGGCGGATCTTCAACTACGACGTGACCGGAGGCCGCTACGAGGAGCACGGCTCCTACCACGCGGTCGGATCGGGTTCCCTGTTCGCCAAGTCGGCGCTGAAGAAGCGCCACGAGCGGGATGTGGACGAGGACACCGCCGTCCGCAACGCCGTGGAGGCGCTGTACGACGCGGCGGACGACGACACGGCCACCGGCCACCCGGACCTCGGGAGGAAGATCTACCCGGTCGTCGTCACCATCACCCCGGAGCACGGCGCGGTCCGGCTGAGCGACGAGCGGACCTCCTCGGTGGCGGAGGCCGTCGTCGCGGCTCGCCGCGACAACCCGGGCGGCTGAGTCCGGCGAACGACGACCCAGCCCAGCAAGACCCCCTCATCCCGCCGGGAGTTCCCACGTGACTCTGCCCTTCTACACCTCGCCAGAACAGCTGATGCGCGAGCGCTCCGACCTGGCCCGCAAGGGGATCGCCCGGGGCAGGAGCGTCGTCGTCCTCACCTACTCCGACGGGGTGCTCTTCGTCGCCGACAACCCGTCCAACACCCTGCACAAGGTCTCGGAGATCTACGACCGGATCGGGTTCGCCGCCGTCGGCCGCTACCCGGAGTTCGACAGCCTCCGGGTGGCCGGCATCCGGCACGCGGACCTCACCGGTTACGCCTACGACCGGAAGGACGTCTCGGGCCAGACACTGGCCAACGTCTACGCGAAGGCGCTCGACGCTGTCTTCACCGAACGGGTGAAGCCCTACGAGGTCGAGGTCTGCGTGGCCGAGGTCGGCTCCTCGCAGGAGAACGACAAGATGTTCCGCCTGTCCTACGACGGTTCGATCGACGACGAGTCCCGCTTCGTGGTGATGGGCGGCCAGGCCGAGACCATCCGGGGCGTCCTGCGCGAGGACTACCAGGAGGGGCTGGAACTCGCCGCGGCCCTGCGGCTCGCCGTGCGGGCACTCGGCGCCGAGGTCGGAACGGGCGCGGGCAGCGGGGGCGCCGCGGCGCCCAAGCGCGAGATCTCCGTCAACCAGCTGGAGGTGGCGGTGCTGGAGCGGTTCCGGCCGAACCGGGCCTTCCGCCGGATCCCCACCTCGACCCTGTCGACACTGGTGGAGGAGCGGTCGGGCGAGGACGCCTCGGGCGGTCCGGTCGCCGAGTAACGGCCGACCACGGTCGACGGCGGATCAGCGCACCACCAGGACCGGGCACTCGGCCGCGCGGACGCACTGCGCGGCCACCGACCCCAGCATGAGCCGGCCACCGCGCCCCCGGTGTCCGAGGACCAGCAGACCGGCCGTCGCGGACGCCGCCAGCAGGGCGGTGACAGCGCGCGCCCTGGGTGCGCTCACCGTGACGTCCGCGGCCTCACCCAGGCAGTCCGCGACCACCTGGGCGGTGTGCTCCCGCATCCACCGGGCGTACTCGTCGAGGCTGGGAACCGTCGCGGGAGGCAACTCCGGGGGGCGCGTGGCGCTCCGCAGCGTCCACGCCCGGAGGACGTGCAGCGGAGCGGAGCGGCACTCCGCTTCATCGGCCGCCGTGCGGAGGGCGACCAGCGACGGCCGCGATCCGTCCAGGCCGACGACCACCGGCCCCTCGAAGCTCCCCGCGGACGAGTCCATACGGTCCTATCGAACCCGAAGGAAGGGCCGCTGTCGTCATCCGATCCGGTCGACTGGCGGCGACGGCCAGTAGCCGCTCCGGCTCCGCACCCGTGTGCCGCACTGGGTGGGGGCGCGGCCGAGGTGGCGCTCACCGGCTCGCACCGACCGCTCCCCGGCCCGTCCGGCTCGGCGCCCGGCCCCACCGGACCGGGCGGACGGCACGCCACCCGACAGCCCGACCGGTCGGGCCGCGCCGTGCCGGGCGGGACCGGGGCCTGGCCCGCCCGGCCCGGGCGGGACGACGTCAGCCCCGCCACTCGGCCCGTTCCGGCCAGTGGTACACGCGCAGCGCCCGGTGGCGGGCGGCGAACCGGAACCGGCGTCCCGCCGGTGCCACCTCCCCGTCGACCGCGAGCCTGGTCCCGCCGTCGAGCAGGGCGACCTCGAAGCGTGGCCGCTCCTGTTGCACGTACGTGCGGCTGTGGTGCAACGCGCCCGTCAGGGCGGCCACCAGGAACCGCGATCGGGAGAACGGCAGGTCGGCCCGGACGTAGCGGACGTCGAGCAGACCCTCGTCCATCCGCTGGCGGGTCATCGGGGCGAAGCCGCGCGGTTCGTACACCCCGTTCCCGACGAAGAGGAGCCAGACGGCGCGTTCCCTGCCGTCGATCCGCACCCGCAGGGGCTCCGCCTCCCGCAGGACGCGGACGAGCGCCGCCGCGCCGGCCAGCCACCGACCCCAACGGGGCTCCCACCGCTCCCGGTACCGGACGAGGTCCGGGTAACCGCCGAGACTGGCGGTGTTCACGAACCACCGGCACCCCACCCCGTCGCTGTCCACGGTCCCGATGTCCACCTCGATGGCGGAGCCCTCCTCGGTGGCCAGCGCGGCGCTCTCCGGAGACCCCGCCGCCACGTCCCGCGCGAAGTGGTTCAACGTGCCCGTGGGGACGACCACCAGCGGCAGGCCCCGCTCGGCGGCCACGGTGGCGACGGAGGCCACGGTGCCGTCCCCGCCCGCCACGCCGAGCGCGCGCACCGGCTCCGCGCTACCGGCCACGGCCTCCTCGACGTGCCGCCGCAGATCGGCCTCCTCATCGTCCGGCGGGGACAGGACCCGGGCCAGCGGCCAGGCCTCGGAGACCAGCTCGGCCGGGTCGGCGCCACCCGACCCCGACCCGGGGTTGGCCAGGACCAGCAGGCCCGCACCGTCGGACAGCGCGGGGGCCCGCACCGGGGACCGCCGGATGGCCGGCCCGCAGTCGGTCAGCGGCCACCACCGCCGCGTCGCCAGCGCCACCCCACCGCCGAGCAGCGCGCCGAAGACGACATCGCTGGGCCAGTGGACACCGGTGTGCACCCGTGAGTACGCGACCGCCGCACCGAGGGGCGCTACCACCGGGAGCGCTTTCGGCGCCTCCATGCCCACCGCAGTCACGAAGGCCGCCGCCGAGGCGGCGTGGCCGGAGGGGAACGACGAGGAGACCGGGGGAGACGTGTACCGCCGCTCCGCCGAGATCAGGTCCGTCGCGGGACGCCGCCGGGGCACCAACGGCTTCCCGACCAGGTTGGCGGTGAAACTCGCTCCCGCGATCGAGACCACGGCGCGGTACGCGGCCCGGCGTGTCACACCTTCGCGTGACGCCAGCAGGGCGGCGATCCCGAACCAGAGCAGGCTGTGGTTGGCGGCGGTGCCCAGGCCCCTGAACACCGCGTCCGCTCTGCTCGCCGGTAGTCGGCCGCTCGCGCGCACCAGTTTCCCGTCCACCCGGTTCGCCCGTCCCAGGACCTCCGACACCCACTTTCGCATCACCAGAAGCTAGCGCCCCCCGAATGGATCACGGAGGGAGCGGGCCGAGTCGCTTACTGTGGAGCCATGCAGCGGCGGATTTTCGGCATCGAGACCGAGTTCGGGGTGACCTGCACCTTTCACGGGCAGCGCCGGTTGTCGCCGGACGAGGTCGCGAGGTACTTGTTCCGCCGAGTGGTCTCCTGGGGCCGCTCGTCCAACGTCTTCCTGCGCAACGGCTCCCGCCTGTACCTCGACGTCGGTTCCCACCCCGAGTACGCGACCGCCGAGTGCGACGAACTGGTCCAGCTGGTCACCCACGACAAGGCTGGGGAGAGGGTCCTGGAGGACCTGCTGGTCGACGCCGAACGCCGCCTCGCGGAGGAGGGCATCGGCGGGGACATCTTCCTCTTCAAGAACAACACCGACTCGGCGGGCAACTCCTACGGCTGCCACGAGAACTACCTGGTCGCCAGGGCGGGCGAGTTCGCCAGGATCGCCGACGTCCTGCTGCCGTTCCTCGTCACGCGCCAGCTCATCAGCGGTGCGGGGAAGGTCCTCCAGACCCCCAGGGGCGCGGTGTACTGCCTGTCGCAGCGCGCCGAGCACATCTGGGAGGGCGTCTCCAGCGCGACCACCCGCTCGCGGCCGATCATCAACACCCGGGACGAGCCGCACGCCGACGCGGAGCGTTACCGGCGGCTCCACGTGATCGTCGGTGACTCGAACATGTCCGAGGTCACGACACTGCTCAAGGTCGGCACCACCAACCTCGTGCTGGAGATGATCGAGGCAGGTGTCCAGTTCCGCGACTTCACCCTGGACAACCCGATCCGCGCCATCCGGGAGATCAGCCACGACCTCACCGGTCAGCGGGGTGTTCGGCTCGCCGGTGGCCGGGAGGCCTCGGCGCTGGAGATCCAACGGGACTACCACCAGCGCGCCGTCGAGTACCTGCGGGAGCGGGGCAGTGACGCCACGCTGGACCGGGTCATCGAACTCTGGGGCCGAACGCTGCGCGCCGTGGAGACCCAGGACTTCAGCCTGATCGACCGGGAGGTCGACTGGGCGATCAAGCACCGGCTGTTGCAGCGCTACCGCGAGAAGCACCAGATCGGCCTGTCCAACCCCCGGCTGGCGCAGATCGACCTGGCCTACCACGACATCCGCCGGGGGCGGGGGCTGTTCGACCTCCTCCAGCGCAAGGCGCTGGTCGACCGGGTCACGGACGACGGGGAGATCGAGGCCGCCAAGGACACGCCTCCCCAGTCCACCAGGGCCAAGCTCCGAGGCGACTTCATCGCCGCGGCCCAGAACGCCGGCCGGGACTTCACGGTGGACTGGGTCCACCTCAAGCTGAACGACCAGGCCCAGCGCACCGTCCTGTGCAAGGACCCGTTCCGCGCGGTGGACGAACGGGTGGAGCGCCTCATCTCGTCGTTGTGACCAGCCCAGCGCCGAGCCCGGTCGGGCACGACCCGCGCGGATGATGTTGCCCCGGCCTCCCGGCTGGCCGCCCTGGCCAGGCCGCTAGGGTGCGGTGGTGTCCTCCGCACGTGCCGAACGCCTGGTCAACCTGGTGCTCTGTCTGTTGTCCTCCCGCCAGTACCTGACCGCGGACCGCATCCGCGGCATCGTCCCCGGGTACGCGAGCGCCCCCAGCAGCGAGGCCTTCTTCCGCATGTTCGAACGGGACAAGGCCGAGCTGCGGGACCTCGGGATCCCCGTGGAGACCGGGCGCAACTCGGTCTTCGACAACACCGAGGGGTACCGCATCACGCGCCCCGACTACGAGCTCGGCGAGATCGATCTCGAAGCGGACGAGGCAGCTGCGGTGGGACTCGCGGTCCGGCTCTGGGAGTCCCCGGAGTTCTCCCAGGCCGCGCACGGGGCGCTGTTGAAGTTGCGGGCGGCCGGGGTCGAGCTGGACCTGAGCGCGGGTGCCGCCGTCGAGCCCAAGGTCCGCATCGCCGAACCCGCCTTCGACGCACTGCGCGCGGCGGTGGAGAACGGCCAGGTCGTCACCTTCCGGCACCGCCGTTCCTCGGAGCCCGAACCGGACGCCCGGCTGCGCACGGTGGAGCCGTGGGGAGTGGTGTCCTGGCGGGGACGCTGGTACCTGGTCGGACATGACCGGGATCGCGGGGCGACCCGCTGCTTCCGGCTCTCCCGCATCGTCGGGGCGGTGCGCACGGTCAGCGAGCCGGGCGCCGTCCACCGGCCGACCGACGCCGACCTGCTGAGGATCGTCGCCGGCAGCGCCGATCCCGCTCCCGCCCCGGAACCCGCCGTGCTCTGGATCGCGCGGGACCGGGCGCACGGTCTCCGCCGGCACGCCACCACCGTCGGCAGCCGCGAGGTGGGAGGGACACCGGGTGACGTCGTCGAGATCAAGTTCCGCTCGCTCTCCTCGGCGGCGGACTGGATCGCCGGCTACGCGCCCGACGTGCTCGTGATCGAGCCGGCCGGCCTGGCCGACGCCGTCGCCTCGGTGCTCGGTGGAATCGTGGAGGAGACCCGATGAGCAACGCGTCCTCGCAGCGGCTCGCCCGGCTGCTCGCCCTCGTCCCCTACCTGCTGGCCCGGCCCGGCATCCTCGTCGAGGAGGCCGCCCGGGACTTCGACGTGTCCCCGAAACAGCTGCGCAAGGACCTGGAGCTGCTGTGGATGTGCGGGCTTCCCGGGTACGGGCCGGGTGACCTGATCGACCTGTCCTTCGACGACGAGACGGTGACCGTCTCCTTCGACGCCGGGATGAACCGCCCGCTGCGGCTCACCGCCACCGAGGCGACCTCCTTGCTGGTGGCGCTGCGAGCCCTCGCCGACACGCCGGGTGTCACGGACACCGAGGCGGTCAGCCGGGCCGTCGCCAAGATCGAGGACGCGGTGGGGCAGGCCCAGCCCAGCGGCCTCGTGATCGGGTTGGGCGGCCGACCAGGAGTGGCCAGGACCGTCCAGGACACCGTGACCAGGGCCGTGGACGAGGGGCGTGCCCTCCGCATCCGCTACTACACCGCGTCCCGCGACGCGATCACCTCCCGGGTGGTGGACCCGAAGCGGGTCCTCCTCATGGACGGGCACAGCTACCTGGACGCCTGGTGCCGGCAGGCCGAGGCGACGCGGCTGTTCCGGTTGGACAGGGTCGACGAGGCGGTGCTGCTCGACGAGCCCGCCCGCACCCCGGAGGAGGCCGAACCCGTGGACGTGGCGGGCGGGGCGTTCCGCCCCACACCCGACCAGGAGACGGCGGTGCTCGAACTGGCCCAGGACGCCCGCTGGGTCAGCGAGTACTACCCGACGGACGAACGCACCGAACTGCCGGACGGGCGGCTCCGAGTCCGGCTCCGGTACTCGGACCGCTCCTGGGTCGTCCGACTGGTGCTGGGCCTGGGCGGGCGGGCCCGGGTCGTCGAGCCCCTGCCGTTGGGCGCCGAGGTCGCCGAACGCGCCGAGCGGGCGCTGCGGCTGGCCGGTGAGCTGGCCGACGCCCGCTGACCGGGGCTCGCTACCGTGTTCCGGTGATCATCGAAAGCTCGCACGTGGTTCTCGCGGTCGTCGTCGCCGTCGTCGCAGTCGCGCTCGTCGTGCTCGCCGTCGCGGTGCGCCGGGTGCTGCGCGCCGCTCGTCGGACCAGCGCCGCGCGCACTCGGCTGTCCGCGCGGATCGCCGACCGGGGTGGCCTGCTCCGGGCGCGGACCGCGGCGCTGAAGGTCGCCGTCGCGGAGCGGCGCGGCCCCTCGAGGACGCGCGGGAGCCAGCGGCGAGCGTAGGCGGACCACACCTCCCCCGGGAGTACGCTCCCCGTACACCGAGACGCGGGAGAGGAACCATGCCCAACATCGGCACCACCGAGATCCTGATCATCGCCGTCGTGCTCGTCCTGCTGTTCGGTGCCGCGAAGCTGCCGGCGATGGCCAGGTCCCTCGGCCAGTCGGCGCGCATCCTCAAGGCCGAGGTCAGGGGCATGAAGCGGGACCGGGCGCGGCAGGACGGGGAGGAGACCCCGCCCTCCACCGCCGCGGCCCCCGCCGTCACGCCGGACCCGCCGACCCCGGCGGTCGGTCCCGCGACGCCCCCGGCCAACCCGGCCGGCGGCGCACCGGCGGCCAACCCCACCCAGCAGGTCCCGCCCACCTGATCCCCGTACGTCCGGGGTATGTGAAAGCCTGGGAGCGTGGCCCGACGCCCCGTACCCCAGCACGCCCCGCTCGACCCCGCGCAGCGGTACGCCGCCGCGCGCCAGCGTGCCGCGCACCCCAAGCTCACGGACTTCCTGGGTGAGCTCTCCTTCGAGCTCGACCCGTTCCAGCTGACCGCCTGCCAGGCACTGGAGGCCGGGCACGGTGTCCTGGTCTGCGCGCCCACCGGCGCCGGGAAGACGGTGGTGGGGGAGTTCGCGGTGCACCTGGCGTTGGGCGAGGGGCGGAAGTGCTTCTACACGACGCCGATCAAGGCGTTGTCCAACCAGAAGTACGCCGACCTCACCGCCCGGTACGGCCCGGACCGCGTCGGCCTGCTCACCGGGGACACCGCGATCAACGGGGACGCTCCGGTGGTGGTGATGACGACCGAGGTGCTGCGGAACATGCTGTACGCGGGTTCCACCACCCTCGACGGCCTCGACTACGTCGTGATGGACGAGGTCCACTACCTCGCGGACCGCTTCCGGGGCGCCGTGTGGGAGGAGGTCATCCTGCACCTGCCCGAACACGTCCGCCTCGTCTCGCTGTCCGCCACGGTCAGCAACGCCGAGGAGTTCGGTGAGTGGCTGGTGGAGGTCCGGGGCGACACCACCATCGTCGTCGACGAGCACCGCCCGGTGCCGCTGTGGCAGCACATGATGGTGGGCAACCGGCTGCTGGACCTCTTCGGGGGCGAGTCCGGCGGTGAGCTCCGGGTCAACCCCCGGCTACTGCAGCAGTTGGAGAGGGTGGACCGGGTCGAGTTCCCGCTCCGCCGCCCACGTCGGGGGCCCCGGGACCGGGGCCGGGACGCCCAGCGCCCCCAGGAGAGCCGGTACCGCCCGCCGGGGCGACCGGAGATCGTGCGCCGGCTCGACGACGCCGCCCTCCTGCCAGCGATCCTGTTCGTCTTCAGCCGCGCCGGCTGCGACGCGGCCGTCGGGCAGTGCGTGCGTTCGGGGCTGCGGCTGACCTCGGAGGACGAGGCCGAGGAGATCCGGCGGATCATCGACCTGAAGACGGCGGACCTGCCGGACACCGACCTGGGGGTGTTGGGGTTCTGGGAGTGGCGGGAGGCGCTGGAACGCGGTATCGCCAGCCACCACGCCGGGCTGCTGCCGGCGTTCAAGGAGACCGTGGAGGAACTGTTCGTCCGCGGTCTGGTGCGGGCGGTGTTCGCCACCGAGACGCTCGCGCTGGGCATCAACATGCCGGCCAGGACGGTCGTGCTGGAGAAGCTGGTCAAGTTCAACGGTGAGGCGCACGCCGACCTCACCCCGGGGGAGTACACGCAGCTGACCGGGCGCGCGGGTCGGCGGGGGATCGACGTCGAAGGGCACGCCGTCGTCGTCTGGCAGCCGGGGATGGACCCGCGACAGGTGGGAGGGCTGGCCTCGACGAGGACCTACCCCCTGCGGTCGTCCTTCCGGCCCGCCTACAACATGGCCGTCAACCTCGTCCACCGCGTGGGCACCCCAGCGGCCCGCGAACTGCTCGAACAGTCCTTCGCCCAGTTCCAGGCCGACCGGTCGGTGGTGGGGCTGTCCCGCAAGATCGAGCGGTCGGAGGAGGCGCTCGCCGGCTACCGCGAGTCGGCCACCTGCCACCTGGGCGACTTCGGCGAGTACTTCGACCTGAGGCGCAAGATCTCCGCCCGGGAGAAGGCCCTGGCGCGGCAGAACACCGCCAGCCGCCGCGCCGCCGCCGCCGCGTCCCTCGAACGGCTGCGCAAGGGTGACGTCATCGCGGTGCCCTCCGGGCGCCGCTCCGGGCTCGCGGTCGTGGTGGACCCGGGGCTGAGCCCGATCAACGAGCCCCGACCGCTCGTGGTGACCGAGGACAGGTGGGCCGGCCGGCTCTCCGTGGCGGACTTCCCCTCCCCGGTCGAGGCCCTCGGCCGCCTCCGGCTGCCCAAACACGTGGACGTGCGCTCGCCCCGGTCGCGACGTGACCTGGCCGCCACCATCCGCAACACCGGGATCGACGTCCCGCCCAGGAGCCGGCGCCGGGCGGGCCTCGACGACGACGACGAGCTCAACGCGCTGCGCCGCGCGTTGCGGGCCCACCCGTGCCACGGCTGCGACCAGCGGGAGGACCACGCCCGGTGGGCCGAACGCCACGAGCGCCTGAGCCGGGAGGTCCAGCAGCTGCGGGGCAAGGTCGCCGGCACGACCCACTCGCTGGTCCGCACCTTCGACCGGATCCGCGCGCTCCTGCGCGCCCTGGGGTACCTCGACGGTGCCGGGGCGGAGGAACGTCTCACCGAACACGGCCGTCGGCTCTCCCGCCTCTACAGCGAATCCGACCTGCTGGCCGCCGAGTGCCTGCGCCGGGAGATCTGGCGGGACCTCGAACCGGCCGAGCTCGCCGCCGTCGTCTCCGCGCTGGTGTACGAGTCGCGCCGCGAGGGACCCGTGGTCGGCCAGCTGCCCGCCGGTCCGGTCACCGAGGCCCTGACCCGCACCAGTGAGATCTGGGCGGAGGTCGAGGACCGGGAACGCCAGCACCGGCTGGACCGGACCCGGGAGCCGGATCCGGGCTTCGCCTGGCCGATCCTCCGGTGGGCGCGGGGCGAGTCGCTCGAACGTGTCCTGACCGCCGCCGCGTCGGCGGGGCAGGAGCTGTCCGCCGGCGACTTCGTGCGGTGGTGCCGGCAGGTGGTGGACCTTCTCGACCAGCTGCGGGACGTCGTGGGTGCCGGGAACCCGGTCGGGGCGGCCGCGGGAAGGGCGGTCCGTGCCGTGCGACGAGGTGTCGTCGCCATGGGTTCGGTGTGAGGTCACGCCCCCGGCGATCCCCGGGGCGCCTCGGTCGGTGAGCGGGTCTCCCGGCGGTTCGGTGTCACAAGCTGAGCTCCCACCACCCGAAGAAGACCTGCTGGGAGCTATGGTTTGATCGGCGCCCACCGGTTGCGGTGACCCGGAGCCGGCGCGCCCACGCACACGCACGCTCACGCCGGAGGCCAATCATGACCAGCCCGTACGGACCGTCCGGGGGCAACGACCCGCACCAACAGTGGGGGCAGCCCCAGGGCTACCCGGGAACCCCCGCCGGCGGGATGCCGGAACAGCCGGCCGGCTACGGGCAGTACGGTCAGCAACCCGGGCAGTACGGCCAGCAGCAGTACGGGGCGCAACCCGGGTACGGCGACCCGGCGGCCCAGCAGGGTTACGGCCAGTACGGCCAGCAACCTGGTTACGGTGACCCGTCCCAGCAGGGCGCCTACGGGCAGCAGTACCCGCAGCAGTACGGCCAGCAGTACCCGCAGCAGTACGGGCAGTACGGCCAGCAGTACGGCGGCTACCCGCCGCCCGGGCAGAACAAGAAGTCCGCGCTCCCGTGGATCGTCAGCGGCGGGATCGCCGTGGTGCTGGGCGGAGTGGCCGTCCTCGGCTTCGTCTGGCCGGGCTGGTTCAACTCGAAGGTCTTCGACTCCGACGCCATGGCTGGCGAGGTCCAGCGGATCCTCACCGAAACCTGGGGCATCGGGGACGTGTCCGGGGTGAGCTGCCCCAGTGACCAACCCCTGGAGGCCGGGCACAGCTTCCAGTGCGAGGCCACCATCGGCGGAAACGCCGTCTCGATCGACATCCAGGTGAAGAACGAGGACGGTGACTACGAGGTCGTGCAGCCCTCCTGATTCGCTCCCGCGGTCGGAACCGGCCCAGAACCGGCCCACCACCGGGTCCGTCGCGGTGGTCCGGTGCCGACCGAGGGGAAAAACACGTCGCGTCCGGAGACCCGTCCCGGGCAGGATCGCCCCATGACCCGCTTCACCGTCGAATCCGTGCCCGACAGCCGAATCCGGGAGACCAACACCCTGTTCCGCACGGCGCTGCACGCGCCGGTCCCCTCCGACGAGAAGTGGGAGCTGGCGGCCCGGTCCTACCAGACCGGCCGCACCTGGGGGGTGCTCGACGAGGGCGAGTACGTGGGGACGGCGAGCTCGTTCGGTGCCCTGTTGCGGGTTCCCGGTGGCGCGGAAGTGCCGATGGCGGCGGTCAGCAGGGTGGCGGTGCGTGCCGACCACACCCGGCGCGGCATCCTCACCGAGCTGATGCGCACCCAGCTCACCGACGCGGCCCGGCGCGGCGAGCCGACGGCGACCCTGCGGGCCAGCGAGACCGCCATCTACGGCCGCTTCGGTTACGGCGTCGCGGACCGGAGCCGCTCGCTCCAGGTGCGGGCCGACCGGGCCCGGATCGGTGACCGTGGTGGGGAGGGCACGGTCCGGCTGCTCCGGACCGACCAGCTGGCCACCGCCCTCCCCGAGATCTACGCCGGTCTCGGCCTGTACCGGACCGGAATGATCAGCCGGCCAGCCGAGTGGTGGGTGCCTCGGGTGGAGATTCCGCTGAAGGACGGCCAGAACGTGCGGGCGGCCGTCCATGTCGACGCCGCCGGCCACCGGGACGGCTACGTGCTGTACGAGGTGAAGGTCAAGGACGGGGCCGGCTTCGACCAGGCCACCCTGAGCGTGTACGACCTGCACGCGCCGGAGCCGGCGGTGCGGCGGCGGTTGTGGCGTTTCCTGTTGGCGACGGACCTGGTGAGCACGGTCGAGATGCACTCCGCGCCGGTGGACGAGCCCCTGGAGTGGTGGGTCGACGAACGGCGGGCGGTGCGCACCACCGCCATCGAGGACGCGACGTGGCTGCGCCTCACCGACGTGCCCGCCGCGCTGGCGGCCCGCTCGTACGGTGCCGCCGAGCCGGTCGTGCTCGAGGTGCGGGACTCCCTGCTGCCCGGCAACTCCGGGTGCTACCGGGTGACGGCCGAGGGCGTCACCCGCACGGACGACGCTCCGGACCTCCGGCTCTCCGCCGAGGTGCTCGCCTCGTTGTACCAAGGAGACATCCGCTCCTCGGTACTGGCCGACGCCGGTCTGGTGGAGGTGCTCGACCCCGCCGCGCTCGCGCGGGCGGACGTGCTGTTGGGGACCGACGAGGTCCCCTGGTGCGGCACCTTCTTCTGAGCGTGCCAGGCGGAAGGGGCGCCGCTCACCGGGTCGGGCGTCCCGGACGGCTCGGTCCGGGAACTCCCGGCAGTGCCCGGGCGCGGTCGGCTACGGTAGCCGCGATGACGATCGCGGCCGGGGGCCGCGGAGCGAGCCGAGAACGGGGTGCGTCACGGTGGTTCTGATCCTGCACGTCCTGATCACCGCCATCGCGGTGTGGGCGACGACCCTGCTACCCGGTGTGGAGCTGGAGGGCGGGTCCACCGGGGCGCGGTTGGGAACGCTGCTGGTGGTGGCGGTCATCGTCGGGTTGGTCAACGCCGTGCTCAAACCGGTGGCCAAGACGGTGGGATGCCTGTTCTACCTGCTCACGTTCGGTCTGATCGGCCTGGTGGTGAACGGCCTCCTCTTCATGTTCGCCAGTTGGATCGCGCAGCAGTTCGGGCTGCCCTTCTCGGTCTCGAACTTCTGGTCGGCGGTGCTCGCCGGACTCATCGTCTCCATCGTGTCCGCCGTGCTGTACAGCGTCACCCGGAAGGTCATCAAGTCCTGAACGGCTCGGCGCCGACCGTGGCCCGGGGCGCGTGGCGCGCTGGGGGCACTACCGGAGGGCGGCCGCCAGCCGGTCCACCGACCGGCGCAGCCCCCACCGCCGACCCAACTCCACCAGCCGCTCCGGATCGGACGGGCTGTGGGGAACGGTGGGGTCCCGGTCGGTCAGCAGCGGCGCGTCCCGCACGACGCGCACCACGCGGGTGGCCCTGCTGAGGTAGTCCCCGGCGTCGACCAGGGCCGCCCTGGCCCGGGGCGGGACGCGCGGATCACCGGCCTCGGCGGCGGTCAGCAGGTCCTCGACCGTTCCGAAGGTGGAGATGAGGCGGGCCGCGGTCTTCTCGCCGATTCCGGGCACACCGGGTAGACCGTCGGAGGGGTCGCCACGCAGGACGGACATGGCTTCGTAGGCTGCTCCCGCGACCTCCACGGGGAGCTGGTAGCGCTCGGCGATCTCCGAGGGGCCGAACAGTTCGGCCTTCGCCCACCCGCGGCCGAGGTAGAGCACACCGGTGGGCGTGGGCTCGGACCGGACGAGTTGGAAGAGGTCACGGTCTCCCGTGACGATCTCCACCGGGTCGGTGCGTTCGCCGGCCGCCCACGTGCCGATGACGTCGTCCGCCTCGTGCCCGGCGGACTGGCTCGTCGCCAGCCCGGCGGCGGCCAGGACCTCGAGGATGATCTCGACCTGGGGTGCCAGCGTGTCCGGCACCTCCTCCGCGTCCGACGAGCCCTCCGCGACGCGGTGCGTCTTGTACGAGGGAATGGCGTCCACCCGGAACGCCGGTCGCCAGTCGGCGTCCAGGCACGCCACGAAGCGCCGGGGCCGCCGGTCGGTGAGGATGCGGGCGACGGTGTCGGTGAACCCGCGCACCGCGTTGACCGGAACGCCGTCGGGTGAGGTGAGGGACTCCGGGAGGGCGTGGAAGGACCGGAACCACAGGCTGGCGGAGTCCAACAGCACGAGTGGGCCGTCGACGTGCCGACTACCGGACACCGTGAACTCCTCATCGCCGACCGGGACCGGGTCGGGGCCAGGGGGCGGCCCCTCTCCTTCGTGACAGGGCCACCCTAGCCGCCCCGTGTGACGGTCCGCCGAGCACGACCGGGCCGGCCGGTCGTCTTTCCCGCCGCCACCGCCACGTCGCTACGCTGTCCGCCATGGTCTCGCCCTCATCGTCCTCCCTGACCGAACCCCAGCTGTTCAGGGACCGCCTTTCGCGCGTGGCCGAGGCCGCGCGGCACGCCGACGTGGACGCGCTGCTCGTCGCGCCCGGCTCCGACCTCCGGTACCTCCTCGGGATCGACAGCGGATCGTTCGAGCGGCTGACGGCGCTCGTCGTCCCCTCGGCACCAGGACAACGCCCGGCCCTGGTGACCCCCAAACTGGAGGAGCCGGGGTTCGCCTCGCTGGACACCACCGCACTCGGCCTGGACCTGGTGACGTGGATCGACGGTGAGAGCCCCTACGACCTGGTCGTGGAGCTGGTGAACAGGGCGGGTGCCCCGGCCCGGCTCGCCGTGGGTGACTCGATGACGGCGCAGCACGTGCTCGGGCTGCGGGCCTCGGCTCCGGATGCCGAGCAGGTCCTCGCCGGGGCGGTCATCCGCCAGATCAGGATGCGCAAGTCCCCCGAGGAGATCGAGGCCCTCGCCGAGGCGGGGGCGGCCATCGACCGGGTGCACGCGAGGATGGCCGAGTGGCTGCGCCCCGGCCGGAGTGAGGCGGAGGTGGGCGCGGACATCGCCGCCGCCATCGTCGCCGAGGGCCACACCGCGGCGGAGTTCGTGATCGTGGGCTCCGGACCGAACGGCGCCAGCCCGCACCACGAGCTCTCCGACCGGGTGATCCAGCCCGGCGACGTCGTGGTCGTCGACATCGGGGGGCCGACGCCGGCCGGCTACAACTCGGACTGCACCCGCACCTACGCGGTCGGGGAGCCCGCCGACGCCGACGTGCGCGAGGTGTACGCGGTGCTCGAGCGGGCCCAGCGCGCCGCCGTCGACGCCGTGCGGCCGGGGGTGACCGCGGAATCGGTCGACGCGGCGGCGCGCGAGGTGATCACCGCCGCCGGGTACGGAGAGTTCTTCGTGCACCGCACCGGGCACGGCATCGGCCTGGACGTCCACGAGGAGCCCTACATCGTCGGAGGCAACGGCGACGTGCTCGAACCGGGCACGACCTTCAGCGTGGAGCCGGGAATCTACTTCCCCGGCAGGTGGGGCGCCAGGATCGAGGACATCGTCGCGGTGACCGGGACCGGGGTGCGCCGGCTGAACACCCGGCCACGCGCGTTGACGGTGCTCCCGACGTGAGCGCCCAGCTGGAACCCATCGACAGGTCGATCCTCCGGGAGCTGGCGTCGAACGGCCGGTGCAGCTTCACCGATCTCGCCGACCGGGTGGGGCTGAGCGTGTCGGCCGTGCACCAGCGGGTGCGCCGGCTGGAACAGCGGGGAGTGCTGCGCGGGTACTCGGCGAGGTTGGACGGCGAGCAGGTGGGCCTGCCCCTGACCGCCTTCATCTCGCTGACCCCCATCGACCCGGCCGCTCCGGACGACTACCCGCAACGTCTCCAGCACCTGCCGCAGATCGAGTCGTGCTACTCGGTGGCGGGGGAGGAGTCGTACATCCTGCGGGTCAGGGTCGCCTCGCCGGTCGGACTGGAGGACCTGTTGCGCCAGATCCGGGAGGCGGCGAAGGTCGCGACCCGCACCACCGTCGTGCTGTCGACCCCCTTCGAGAACAGGCCCCCCGCGGTCTGACCGCCCAGCACGGCCACCAGCGGGGTGCTCGGGGTGGGTGGTAGCGGAGCGGGACGGGCGGCCGGCCCGGGGATCCCGCCGGCGACCGCCCTCCTGGTCGGGAACGCCGACCGCGTGGGGCGGGCCAGTCCCCGGTGCGGGCCGTCGAGGTCCTCCGCCCGCGGTCGGGCGTCCCCGGCGGGCATGCCGCCGTGGCCTGACCGGCGGGACGTGCTCACCGGTCGTCGACCACGCGGTCGTCGGGCACGACCGTGAGTCGACCGTCGGGCCCGGCGACACACGCCGCGGACCGGGCGGTGTCGGCCAGGAAGTCGGTCAGGCAACGTCCGAACTCGGCGTGCCCCGCGGCGTTGGGGTGGAAGGACTCCTGGATGGCGTGTGGCGCCCGGTGGTCGTCGCCGAGGCCTTCCCAGTCGATCGTGAGCCGGGTGAACCACTCCTCGCCGTCGTCCCGGGAGCAGGCCTCGCGGTCGAGGCCGGCCTGGGAGAGGTCCAGGAACCGGACCTCCGCCTGCCTGGCCACCCCGGCGAGGCCGTCGGCCAGGGCGCGCACCGCGTCCTGCTGCATCCAGCTGGTGTCGCTCTCCCGGAACGGGCAGCCGGCGAGCCCCCGCAACCCCGGGATGACCCTGGTGCCGATCGGGGAGGCGTAGGACTGGAGCACGAACTCGTAGCTGGCGTCCGGGTAGCCGTGCTCCCGCATCACCTGCCTGATGTCGGCGAGCGCGGCGCGCACCTTCGGCGTCATCGCGGCGACCCTGTCCTCCCAGCTCGGAGACAGGGTCTCCCCGCAGTGGCCGCCGTCCTGCTCGAACCAGGCACGCACGCAGTGCCCCAGCACGTCCGAGAACCGCGGGTCGTCGTTGGCGCCGACCGCCACGACGATCGCGGCGACCCGGTACTCGCCGGCCAGGTCCCGGAGCTGTTCCGCCTGGGAGCCTTCCGTGTTGTGCACGGCGTCACCCAGTCCCACGTGTTCGGCGCGTGCGCCCGAACACGCGAGGTTCACCGTGCGGTCCACTCCGGGCAGCCGCAGGTGGTGCACGGTGGCGTGGCTGGACCGGTGGCACCAGTTGTCGTCCTCGCCGTCGGTGCCGAGCTCGTAGTGGCCCGCGCCCTCCCCGGACATCGTGGAGTCACCCAGGGCCACGACGACTCCCGGCGCGTCCCAGGGCGGTTCCGGGAGCACCGGGAGCGGCCGGTCGGACACGACCAGCAGCAGGGGGAGGGCGATCATCAGCAGGACGAGGAACAGGGACAGCGGGCGGAGCGGGGCGGGCGAGCGCATCCTGGACAGTTTATGTGCCTTTCCGTCCGGTTCGGGAGGACCGGAGTTCTCTCATCCGGTCCGCACGGTGCCGGTCACGGCCGGGACGGGGCCGCCGGCGCCCCTGACGCCGGGGACGAGACGCCCCTCGGAGAGCACCAGGCAGCGGTCCGCCATCGCGTGCACCTCGTCGTCGTGCGTCGCCACGAGCACGGCCGCACCCTCCGCCGCCGCGGCCCGCAGCGCGACGAGCACAGTGGACAGGCTGGCGTGGTCCAGGTGGGCGGTGGGCTCGTCGGCCAACAGCACCGCCGGGCGGACCGCGAGCGCCCGTGCCAGCGCGACCCGCTGCCGCTGACCGAACGACACCTGGAGCGGGTACCGGTCGGCCAGCGCCGCCACGCCCAGCTCTCCCAGCAGCGAGTCCACCCGGTCCGCCACCTCCCCGGGCGGGTGGGCGGTGAGCATCCGCAGCGGTAGCGCGACGTTCTCCGCCAGCGTCAACTCCTCCGACAGCCCCATCGTCTGCGGTAGCACCGCGAGGCTGGTCCACGGGGTCGCCGGGGTGACCTCGTCGCCCATCACCTCCACGGAACCGGTGTCCGGCCTGTCGAAGGCGGCCAACAGCGCGAAGAGGGTGCTCTTGCCCGAGCCGGAGGGACCGGACACCGTCACGACCTCCCCGGCGGCGACGTCGAGGTCGAGACCGCGCAGGACCTCGATTCGGCCGCCACCCTGGTGGAACCCCCGTCCCAGGCCCCGTACCCGGAGCCGTACCTGCGCCGCGATCATGCCGTTCCCTCCTTCTCGACCCCCGGGTGGAGGCGTCCGTCGCGGATCCGCACGACACGGGGACCCAGGCCGAGCAGTCTCGGGTCGTGGGAGGCCACCACCAGGGTGACCCCGAGTTCGTGCAGCTGGGTCAGCGTTTCCACCACCAGCTCGGCGGAACGTTGGTCGAGCTGCGAGGTGGGTTCGTCGGCGAGGACGACGTCGGTGCCCGCGCCCACGGCGCAGGCGAGGGCGAGCCGCTGCTGCTGGCCCCCGGACAACGCCTGCGTCGGCCAGGTGCCCGTTCCACCGAGCCCCATCCGCTCCAGCAGGGCTGGCCCGGGGTCGTCCCGGCCGGCGAGCTGCGCCCGCGCCCGCAGGTTCTCCGCCACGCTGAGGTAGTCGAACAGGTTGTCGCCCGGGTTCTGGTAGACGAGGGTGACCTGCCTGGACCGGAGACGGCGGAGCTCGGGGTTGCCCGCCCGGGTGACGTCCCGGCCGAAGACCTGGACGGAACCCGAAGTGGGGCGGGCGACCAGCGCCAGCACCCGCAGCAGGGTGGACTTCCCCGAGCCCGACGGACCGGCGAGGACCACGAACTCGCCTCGGGACACGGCCAGGTCGACGCCACTCAGGACGGGGACCCGGGTCAGCTGCGTGGAGTAGGACACGTCCACACCGCGCAGGAGGAGTGCGGGTTCCCCGGTGGAGGGCGTCCGCGTCGTCGTCTGCTCACTCACGGATCAGCTCTCCCACTCGGGCGGTGCGCACCGCGCGCACGGCCAGCCAGGTGGCCGCACCCACCACCGCGAGGGTGGCGACCAGCAGGACGGACAGGAACAGCACGGGAACCGGGGCCGCCGGGGCCGGCACCAGCCGGGGCGCCGGGTCGAGCTGGCTCGCGGCGAGTTGGGCCGCGCCCCACCCGACGGCGGCGCCGACCAGTGCCGCGAGCCCGCCGATCGTGCCCAGCTCCACCAGGTAGCTGGAGACCAGGGTCCGGAGCCGAACCCCCATCCGGAGGGACAACGCACCGGACAGGGCGTTCTGCCGGCGGCGCACCTCGATGGCCAGCAGCAGGGAGGTGATGGCCAGCACGGCGAGCACGGTGCCGAGCACGGTGATGAACCCGAACGTCCACTGCATGGTCAGGAACGGCAGGCCGTCCAGGGCCGTGGTCCGTTCCACGGACTGGATGGTCCACCCGCCGGCGGCCTGGATGCCGTCGATGACCTCGGCCGCGGGTAGCCCCGACAGCACGGTCCAGGTGTTGACCCGGAAGCCGCTCGGCACGGTGTCCCGCGCCACGACGTAGGTGGGGGAGGTGACCCCGGGGAAGCCGGCGACCTCGCCCACGGTGCTCAGCACCAGCCCACTGCCCGCCCGCAGCTGCTCTCCCCGGGGGGCACCACTCACCCGGACGGCGGGTACGGCGGTGTCCCCGGACCCCCGGGCCGCCTCCGCCTCGCGCAACGCCGACATGGCCTCGTCCACGGCGGAGGCGACGCGGCGGTCACCCAACCAGCCGCCCCGGTGGAAGGTGTCCGGCTCGACGACGAGGACCGTGACCTCGCGCGGCGGGTCGGCGATCGAGGTGGTGGAGCGGCCCACCAGGGTGCTCCGGTCGGCGATCGAGGCGGGGACCGCCTGGCCCGCGTTGACGGTGGTGTTGCCCACGTCCACGGCGCTCTCAGCGCCGACCAGCACTCCGGACTTGGCGTCGAAGGCGTCCCGTTGGGCGCCGACGACCCCGCCACCGACGGCGAGGACCCCCACCGCGAGGAGCGCGAGGGCGGTGACCCCCACGGCGGTTCCCCCGGAGGCCGCCAGCCGTCGTACCCCGAACTGGAACGCGGGGCGCCGCCAGGAGCTGAGCCGGTGGGACCGGACGAGCGTCCACCCGAGGCCGCGAGCCGTCAGGCCGGCGATCGTCACCACCACCAGCAGCGGGAACGCCAGCGCCACCGGGTCGACCCGGGGCAGCACCTCACCGGACTCGACGGTCAACGCGCCCTCGGCGAGCCGCAGCCCCGACCACACGGCGAGAGCGCCGGTGGCGAGTTCCCACGGGACCAGCCGCAGCCGGCTCACCGCACGCGACCGCTCCCGGGGCACCGCCTGGAAGAGCTGGTGCGCCCGGACCGCGACCGTGGCGACCAGGACCCCGAGCGACGCGGCGGCCAGTACCCCGACCGCGAGCCCGGCGTCGACCAGCACACCGTCCCGCAGCACGAGCGACGGCGCGTACAGGCCGCGGGCGAGGGTGGCCAGGCCCAGGCCGGCCGCCGAACCGACCAGGACCGGAACTCCGAGTTCCAGCAGCGCCCTGGTGCCGATGGCGAGGGGGGAGACGCCGTGCGTCCAGAGCAACCGCGCCTCCCCGGTGCGGCGCTGGAGCCACTGGACCGCAACGGCGGCCATGCCCGCCAGGCCCACCAGGAGGCTGACCACGGTCAGGGGCAGCACCGCCAGGGTGACCGTGCGGCTGGACTCGTCGGCCAGCTGGAGCGAGCGGTCGAGGTAGACGCCCCTGCTGACGAAGGCCTCGGGGGCCAGCTCGGCGGAGAGGTCGTCCACCACCGCCCGCGACCGGTCGTGGAGCGCGGCCGCCTCCTCGGGGGTCGTGGGGGCGTCGACCGGGAACCGCAGCGTGGTGGTGAAGGTCGCGTGGGAGGTGTCCTCCCACTGGACCTCCAGTTCGTCGACGACGGCGGGCGGCGGCTGGAAGGAGGCGAGGACGTCCCGGTCCGGGACGAAGACGGGAGCCGCGCTCTGCCACTCGCTGTCCATCGGACCCGGGACGACAAGTTTCTCCTCGCTGCACCAGTAGCCGTCCCCGGTCCGCTCCAGGTCCTGGTAGACGGCGGTGACCGGGGGCAACTCGCCAAGCCCCGGGTGCCGGGGGCGGTCGCCGAGATCCGCCCCGGTGAGCTCGGCCAGCGATTCGGGGATCCACAGGCCGTCCGTGCCGCCACCGCGCGACACCGTCACCTGCTCGGTGAGGCCGTCGCGGTAGGCGAGTTTCGCTCGACCGGCGGACTCGCCGAACTCCAGCATGAGCACACCGGTGTACAAGCCGGTGACCACGCCGTCGAACCCGTGTTCGGCCGCGGACTCCGCCGCCATCGAGGCCGCCGCCACGCTCCCGTCGAACCGCGCCGGAACCAGCTCGACGGCCGGTCCCCGCAGGTGGGGGCAGAACCGGCTGACGTTGTGGTCGACCGCCCCCGTGCGCACGCTGGACACGTGCAGCACGGCAGCGGACGCCACGAACGCCAGGACCAGGCCCGCGAACAGGGCGACCAACAGGCTCGACGGTTGCCTCCACGCCACCAGGGGCGCCCGCTTCCACGGCAGCTTCACGCGCGCAGAGTGACATACGTTACTCTGGCCGAGTAGGGACTACCGCGAAAAGGTCATCCCTTCGTAACGCGCTGGTGCTCAGGTGCGGTGGCCGAGGACGGAGCTCGGCGCGGGGTCACTGCTCGGTCCACCACCGCTGTCCCCGTTCGTCGAGCGTGTAGATCGGGTCGTAGTACGGGTAGCGCCGGGTGAGGGCGTCCGGGTCCTCCGCCTCGATGCCGGTCCGGTAGTTCTTCGTCCAGTAGGACACCCCGTGCTCGCGGTCGTACTCGGCGAGCTGGTGGACCCACCGCTTCCCGACGTAGGGCACGTCGCAGATCAGCCTCGGGGTGGCGTAACCGGGCAGGTAACCCATGATGGCGTGCTGGAGGCGCTGCGCCTCCCAAACCGCCAGCCGCCAGTGCTCGGCGTTGGGGATCATGTCGCACATGTAGAAGTAGTAGGGGAGTACGCCGGTCTCGCCCTGGAGGGCGAAGCACAGGTCCAGCAGCGCTTCCGGGCTGTCGTTCACGCCCCGCATCAACACGCCCTGGTTGCGGACGTCGCGGACTCCCACCGCGAGTGCCGTCCTGGCCGCCTCCGCGACCAGCGGCGTCACGGAGTTCACGTGGTTGACGTGGGTGTGGATGGCGAGGTTGACGCCCCGTCGCGCCGCCGTCCGCGCCACCCGCTCCAGCCCTTCCACGACCTTCGGCTGGAGCCAGTGCTGGGGCAGTCCGGCCAGCGCCTTGCTCGCCAGCCTGACGTCCCGGACCGTCTCGATCTCCAGCAGACGCATCAGGAAGCTCTCCAGCTGGTGCCACGGCATGTTCGCGACGTCTCCGCCGGAGACCACCACGTCGCGGACGCCCGGGGTCTCACGCAGGTACTGGATCATCCGGTCCTGCCGGTCCACGGGTTTCAGCCCCAGCCTGAGCTTGTCCACCTGGGGCGTGGAGTTGCCCACCAGGTCCATCCGGGTGCAGTGCCCGCAGTACTGCGGGCAGGTGGACAGCATCTCGGCGAGGACCTTGGTCGGGTAGCGGTGGGTCAGCCCCTCCACCACCCACATCTCCGCCTCGTGCAGCGAGTCCCTGGAGGAGTGCGGGTGGCTCGGCCACACCGGGTGGCGGTCCGAGCGGACCGGGAGCATGTAGCGGCGCACCGGATCGGCCAGGAACGCGTCGGTGAACGCCTCGGGCTCGGCGGTCGCCTCCCGCGCCATCGTGTTGATCATCTGGGGTGGGAGGAGCATGGACATGGTCGCCATCTCGCGGTGGTCGGCCTCGAGGTCCGCGTAGAAGCGGTCGGTCAACAGCTCGCCCATCACCCGGCGCAGCTGTCGGGTGTTGCGCACGCAGTTGACCCGCTGCCACTGGGCGTCCCGCCACTGGTCGGCCGTGACATCCCGCCAACCGGGGAAGCGCCGCCAGTCGGGCTCAACCAATTCTCGCCGTACGTATTCGTAGGGCTGTTCGGCCCGGCCGCCCTCCCCGAGCGGGCCGCCGGCGTCTCCCCGGCCCTCCGCAAGATCGTCGCGCTGGCGGGCGATGGCTTCCTGGACAGTCATACTTGGCCTCCAGATCCGGTTCGACCGTAAAAACATCCTTACACACCCGGTCAACTCCGGAAATATTTCGCGCTAGCTGGGTGCGTTAGGCTGGTGTGAGACCGAAGTCCGCGAGGTGTCGGGAGCATGACGGCCCTCCTGTCCGTTGTCGAGACAGCCGTGTAACCGACTCGTGTGGGGAGTGCCCAGCCCGTGCCTTTCCTGCTCCTGGCCATCCTCGAAATCGCCACCCTGATCCTGGTGGGCAACGCCATCGGCGTGCTGCCCACCCTGCTGCTCGTCGTGGCCGGCAGCATCGGCGGCGGGCTGCTCCTGCGCCACGAGAGCACCAAGGCGGTGACCGCCGTCCAGGAGGCCGTCCGGCGCAAGGCGCCGCCGGAGGGCGGCGCCAGCGCGACCGCCATCCTCGCCTCGATCATGCTGCTGGTCCCCGGCCTGCTGACCTCGTTCCTCGGCCTGCTGCTGCTCCTGCCACCGGTGCGTGCCGTCTTCCGGCGGCGCCTGCTCTCCCGCCGCGTCCGCTTCGCCCAGAACGCGGTGCGGTTCGCGAGCCGCGCCGGCCACCACGGCGCCTCCGGAGGGGTGGTCGAGGGCGAGGTCGTCGACGTCGACGTGGACGCGCCGCAACGGCGCACACCCGCCGAGGGCGCGGACGGCGGGCCCGGAGCGCCTCGACGGCCCGGAGACGACCCACCGCAGGACCCGCGCGGGCTGCCCGGTGGCGCTTCCTGACGACCGCCGGAGGCGATGTCGGCCACTCCAGGGCGGGTGCCCGGTCAACCCGCCCACCACCACCCGGCAGACTGCACGCGTGACCCCCACGTACCACCGCCCCACCACCCTGCTGCGCGGCGGACGCATCCACTCACCAGCCAGTCCGGACGCGACCGCCATGGCGGTCGTGGACGACACCGTCGTCTGGGTGGGCCACGACGCGGCGGCGATGGCGCTCTACGGGGACGACGCCGAGGTCGTCGACCTCGCGGGCGCCTTCGTGGCCCCGGCCTTCGTCGACGCGCACGTGCACGCCACCGCCACCGGGCTGTTGCTCCAGGGGCTCGACCTCACCGGCTGCCGCTCCCTCCCGGAGACGCTCGACGCCCTGGCCCGCTACCGGGCCGACCACCCCGGCGAGGTCATCTGGGGGCACGGCTGGGACGAGACCTGCTGGCCGGAGCGCCGCGCGCCGAGCCGAGCGGAGATCGACGCCGTCTGCGCCGGCGCGCCCGTCTACCTCTCCCGGATCGACGTGCACTCGGCGCTGGTCTCGACGGCGATGCTCGACGCGGCCCCCTCAGCCCGCACCAGCCCCGGCTACGACCCCGTCGGCCCGCTGACCACCGAGGCACACCACCTGGTCCGCCGGGTCGCGCAGGACAGCCTCACCCCCGGACAGCGGCACCGCGCCCAACTGGCGTTCCTCCGGCACGCCGCCTCCCAGGGCATCGCCGCGGTCCACGAGTGCGCCGGCCCGGACATCTCCTCCCCCGACGACCTCACCGAGCTGCTGGGACTGGGGCTGGAACCCGACCTACCCGACCTGGTCGGGTACTGGGGTGAGCTGGACGGGCTGGGCGCGGCGCGGGAACTCGGCGCCGCCGGCCTCGCCGGGGACCTCTTCGTCGACGGCGCCCTGGGCTCCAGGACGGCGCACCTGCACGCCCCCTACGCCGACGCGGAGCACAACGGCCTCAGGTACCTCGACGCCGACCAGATCGCCGGACACCTCGTCGCGTGCAGCAGGCACGGGCTCCAGGCCGGCTTCCACGTCATCGGCGACGCCGCGACCAGTGCCGTCGTCCGGGGCTTCGAGCTGGCGGAGGGTGTGCTGGGGCTGTCCGCGCTCGTGGCCGGCCGGCACCGCCTCGAACACCTCGAGATGGTGACCGCCGACCAGGCGTCCCAGTTGGCCCGCTGGGGCGTGGTGGCCTCCGTGCAGCCGAACTTCGACGCCGCCTGGGGCGGTGCGGAGGGCATGTACGCGGCGCGACTGGGTGCGGACCGGGCCGCCGGTCTCAACCCCTTCGCGATGTTGGCGGCGGCGGGGGTGACCCTCGCCTTCGGGTCCGACGCCCCGGTCACCCCGGTGGACCCCTGGTCGGCGGTGCGGGCGGCCGTCCACCACCGCACCCCGGGCTCCGGGATATCCCCCCGGGCGGCGTTCACGGCGCACACCCGAGGGGGCTGGCGCGCGGCCGGTCAGGCCGACGACCTCACCGGAACGCTGGTACCCGGCGCTCCGGCGACCTACGCCGTCTGGGAGACGGGTGAGCTCGTCGGTCCCGCCACCGACTCCCGGGTGGCCCGCTGGTCGACGGACCCCCGATCGCGGGTCCCGAAGCTGCCCCGGCTGGACGCGGAGGCGGAACTGCCCCGGTGCCTGCGCACGGTCCTGCGCGGTCAGGTGATCTACGACCACGAATCGGCCGGGGAGCCGGCTCCGGGCGTCGTGGGGTAGCGGCCAGGAGGACGGTCCGCCGCCGGCGGGCGGTCGGCGCCC
>NZ_AGVX02000088.1 GCF_000239155.1 Actinoalloteichus spitiensis RMV-1378 | reverse complement strand
GGGGCCGCAGCCGGTCATCACCCACAGCGCCTGGTGGTGCCGTCCCCACCCGCACCGTCCACCCCAGGAGGACCAGTCATGTGGAGCTCGTTGATCGTCGCCCGGCTCAGAACCGACGACACCAGCAAGATCGCCGACGCCTTCGCCGCGTCGGACGCCACCGAACTCCCGCACATGGTGGGGGTCTCCCGGCGAACGCTGTTCACCTTCCACGACCTCTACTTCCACCTCATCCTCGCCGAGCAGGACATCTGGCCCGCGCTCTACCGGGCGCGGCAGACCCCGCTGTACCAGCGGGTCAACACCGACCTGTCCTCGCTGGTCTCGGCCTACGACCCCAACTGGAAAGAGCCGAAGGACGCCGTCGCCAAGCCCTTCTACACCTGGACCGCTCAGGAAGGACGGATTCAGTGAGGACAACCGGGCCGCTCAAGGTCAACGTCGCGGACGCCGTCGTCAACCGGCGTCGGGGTGGGGAGATCCGCGTCACGCTGAGCCCCCGGACGGTGGGTTCCACCTCCGGGTTCGGCGGTGAGCTGCGCCTGGCGCCGCACGAGTACGTCACCGAGCACTACCACCCCTACTCCGAGGAGTTCATCCACGTCGTCTCCGGTGAGCTCGCCGTCTCCCTGGACGACGAGGTGACCACGCTCGGACCGGGCGATTCGCTGCTCGTCCCGATCGGGGTCCGCCACCGGGTGACGAACACCGGGACGGCACCGGCCCACGTGGTGTTCCACCTGGGGCCGCTGGCGCCGCGACCGGAACTGGGGCACGTGGACACCGAACCGCTGGCCAACCCCGACCAGCCGCACATGGACGTGGGCGACAGGTCATGAGCAGGCGCGCCGTGATCACCGGTGTCGGTGTGGTCGCCCCGGGCGGCGGCGACCGGGAGGCTTTCTGGTCGCTGCTGGTCGCCGGTCGCAGTGCCACCCGGCGGATCAGCCTGTTCGACCCGAGCGGCTTCCGCTCGCAGGTGGGGGCCGAGGTGGACTTCGACGGCCGGGCCAGCGGGCTGACCTCCCAGGAGGTGCGCAGGCTCGACCGGGCCGCCCAGTTCGCCCTGGTCGCCACCCGCGAGGCGCTCGCCGACAGCGGGGTGTTCGACGGTCCGCCGCCCGGTTCGGTGGACCCGGCCCGCGTCGGCGTGAGCATCGGCAGCGCCGTGGGGAACACGATGAGGTTGGAGGAGGAGTACATGGTCCTCTCCGACGACGGCAGGCGCTGGCTGGTCGACCACACCTACGGGGTGCCGCACCTGTACGAGTACATGGTGCCCAGCACCTTCGCCGCCGAGGTCGCCAGGGAGGTCACCGCCGAGGGGCCCTGCACGCTCGTGTCCACGGGCTGCACCTCCGGCCTGGACGCCGTGGGTCACGGCGCGCAGCTCATCGCGGAGGGCAGCGCCGACGTGGTGGTGGCGGGCGCGACCGACGCGCCGCTGTCGCCGATCACGGCGGCCTGCTTCGACGCCATCAAGGCCACCACGGCCCGCAACGACGACCCCGAGCACGCCTCGCGGCCCTTCGACCGCGACCGGGCCGGGTTCGTGCTGGGGGAGGGGGCGGCGGTGCTCGTCCTGGAGGAGGCCCGGGCGGCCCGTGAGCGGGGCGCCCACGTCTACGCCGACCTGGTCGGTTTCGCCAGCCGCAGCAACGCCTACCACATGACGGGTCTGCGCAGGGACGGCCGCGAGATGGCCGAGGCGATCCGGGTCGCCCTCGACCAGGCCCGGTTGAACCCCACCGACGTCGACTACGTCAACGCCCACGGCTCGGGGACCAAGCAGAACGACCGGCACGAGACGGCGGCGTTCAAACGCAGCCTCGGCGAGCACGCCTACCGGGTGCCGGTCAGTTCCATCAAGTCGATGGTGGGGCACTCGCTCGGCGCGATCGGCGCCATCGAGGTCGCCGCCTGCGCCCTGGCCCTCGACCGCCAGGTGGTCCCGCCCACCGCGAACCTGCGGGGCCGGGACCCCGAGTGCGACCTGGACTACGTGCCCCTCGTCGCGAGGGAGCACCGCATGGACGCGGTCCTCAGCGTCGGGAGCGGGTTCGGCGGCTTCCAGAGCGCCATGCTCCTCGCCAGGCCAGGCCGGGTCCCGGTCGATGCCGGGTCCGGGTGACCGGCTCCGGAGAAGGTCGTACCCCGCCGTTGGAAGCAGAGGAAGACAGGATGGGCAGCCCGACACTCACCCCCGCCACGGCCAGGCGCACCGGTGTCGTCACCGGGCTCGGCGTGGTCGCCCCGACCGGAACCTCCACCGCCGACCACTGGGACGCGGTGCTCGCCGGCCGGAGCGGCATCCGGGAGATCACCCGGTTCGACGCGTCGGTGTACCCGGTGCGCCACGCCGGCACGATCCCGGAGTTCGAGAGCCGCACCCGGGTCCCCGACCGGCTGGTCCCGCAGACCGACCGGTGGACCCACTTCGGTCTCGCCGCCGCCGAGGAGGCGCTCGCCGACGCCGACGTCGACCCGGCGGGGCTCCCCGAGTACGAGATGGCCGTCGTCACCGCCAGTTCCTCCGGCGGTGTCGAGTTCGGGCAGCGGGAGATGGAGAGCCTGTACCAGCACGGTCCGAGCTGGGTGAGCGTGTACCAGTCGATCGCCTGGTTCTACGCGGCCACGACCGGGCAGATCTCCATCCGGCACGGGATGCGCGGCACCTGCGGGGTGCTCTGCGGGGAGCAGGCCGGCGGGTTGGACGCGATCGGCCAGGGCCGCCGGCTGCTGCGGCAGGGCACCCGGCTGGTGGTCACCGGGGGCACCGACGCCTCGCTGGGCCCCTACGGCCTGGTGTCGCAGCTGCGCAGCGGCTGCGTCTCCACCGTGGACGACCCGGAGACCGCCTACCTGCCCTTCGACCGGCTCCCGCACGGCCACCTGCCGGGGGAGGGGGGAGCGATGGTGGTGGTTGAGACCGAGGAGTCGGCCTCGGCCCGGGGCGCCGGCCGGGGCTACGGGACGGTGCTCGGCTACGCGGCCGGGTTCGACCAGTCGACGACCACCGGCAGGCCCCCGGTGCTGGCCCGCGTCATCCGGCAGGCACTTGACGACGCCAGGCTCGACCCCTCCGACGTGGACGTCGTCTTCGCCGACGCCGCCGGGGAACACCGCCGGGACCGGGTCGAGTCCGCCGCCCTCGCCGAGGTCCTGGGACCCGGAGCCGTGCCGGTGACCGCACCGAAGACGCTCACCGGCCGGCTGCTGGCTGGCGGTGCCGCGCTGGACGTGGCCACCGCGCTGCTCAGCCTCCGCGATCAGGTCATCCCGCCGACGCACGGCCCGATCCGGCTGTCCCCGGACCACGAGATCGACCTGGTCCAGGACGAACCCAGGGAGGTGCCGCTGCGCCACGCGCTGGTGGTCGCCCGGGGCTACGCCGGGTTCACCGGGGCGCTCGTCCTGGGCCGGGGGGACCGCACCCGCTGACGCCGGGCCATCCACGGCCCCGGCCCCACGCAGCAACGACGTCACACCCGAGGAAGGAGACACCATGAGCAGGTTCGACCTCGACGAACTCCGCCAGATCATGCGGGCCAGCGCGGGAGTGGACGAGGGAGTCGACCTCGCCGGCGACATCGGCGACCTGGAGTTCGGCGACCTGGGTTACGACTCGCTCGCCGTCCTGGAACTGGTCAGCCAGGTCCAGCGCACCCACGGGATCGTGATCCCCGACGAGGCGGTGGAGGAAATGCCGACCCCGAACCGGGCCGTGGAGTACATCAACCGGCTCGCGATGGAAGGGAAGGCCTCCTGATGTCCGTCCACACCGACAACGAGATCGTGATCAACGCGCCGCTCGACCTGGTCTGGTCGATGACCAACGACGTCGCGTCCTGGCCGGAGCTGTTCAGCGAGTACGCCAGCGCCGAGATCCTGGAGACCCGAGGCGACACGGTGCGTTTCCGGTTGAGCATGTACCCCGACGAGCAGGGCCGGGTCTGGTCGTGGGTGTCCGAACGGACACCGGAGGTGGCGACCCGCACGGTGCGGGCCCACCGGGTCGAGACCGGCGCCTTCCGCTACATGTGGATCTACTGGCAGTACGACGAGGTCGAGGACGGCGTGCGGATGCGCTGGGTGCAGGACTTCGAGATGAAGCCCACCGCGCTGCTCGGGGACTCCGCGATGGAGGACCGGGTCAACGCCAACTCCCGCACCCAGATGGCGCTGATCAAGGAGAAGGTCGAGGCAGCCGCCCGGGCCGGGGTACCGGGCTGAGGGGGCCCGCCCCGGCCGGCGCCGCGACCACGCCGGGAACCACCAGGTGCCGGGCTGCCGCCGACAGCCCGTCCGAGCTGGGGTGGACCGGTGGGTCACGGTGACCGGCGCCCCACCCCGACACGACCACCTCCGAGGAGCACCGCACACCGACGGCCCGCCGGGCCTCGGCACCCGTACCCGTCAGCAGAGGGAGACGCCATGACGTGGGAACTCGACGGCCGCACCGCACCCGCCGGGGGAGGACCGGCGGCCACCGGCCGTGGCGGCGCGCGGGAGCGGACCGCCAGACGCCACCGCCCTGGCCTGGCACCGCGAACACGGCCAGGTCACCGAGCCGGGGAAGAACGAACCGAGGGGAACGGGGGCCCTGAACCCCCGGCCGTGCGCCGGCGGGCGCGCCGCCGCCGGGGTGCGGGAGCGGGTGCCCG
>NZ_AGVX02000089.1 GCF_000239155.1 Actinoalloteichus spitiensis RMV-1378 | reverse complement strand
CCGCCGCCCAGCCGCTGCTCGACCGCGTCCCGCGCCGCCTGCTGGGCCGCCGGGTCGATGGTGGTCCGCACGGTCGCGCCGCGTTCCTGGAGCACGTCCATGCCGTAGCCGTTGGCGTCCAGCTCCCGCATGATCTGTTCGCGCAGCAGGTACTCGGTGGCGCTCACCCCGCTGGCCCGGGTCTCCTCCGGGTCCTTGAGGGTGTCGATCGGGTACTCCATCTGTTCGGCCTCGGCCGCCGTGACGGTGTTCGTCTCGACCATCTTGTTGACCGCGTGCTGCCACCGCGTCTCGGCGTGCTCGTGGCTGGACCGGGCCGGGTCGTGGCTGTAGGGCAGCTGGATCATCCCGGCCAGGAAGGCGGCCTGGGACGGGGTGATGTCCTCCAGCTTCGCGTCCCTGCCGAAGTAGGCCTGCATCGCCGAGGACGGCCCGGTGGTGCCCCGACCGAAGGTGATGATGTTGATGTAGCTCTCGAAGATCTTGTCCTTGCTGAACTCCTGGGTGATCTTCACCGAGAGCACCAGTTCCTTGAACTTCCTGGTGTAGGTGGAGTCCATCTCCTGGGTGGCCTGCTTGATGTACTGCTGCGTCAGGCCGGATCCGCCGCCGTAGCCGGTGATGGCGGCCCGCGCGATGCCGACCGGGTCGAAACCGCTGTTGCGTTCGAAGGACTGGTCCTCGACGGAGATGATGGCCTGCTTGAGGATCTCGGGGATCTCCTCCGCCGGTACGAACTGGAAGTCGCCGCCGTCCTCGGCCTGCGGCGTGTAGCGCATCAGCTCCCGCTCGTCCTCGGACTGGATGATCACCGTCTTGTCGCGACCGGCCAGGATCTCCTGCGGGTCGGGCACGTCCCACATGAAGTAGCCGACGGCGAAGGCGGTGGCCGGGGCGAGGAACGCCAACGCCGCCGCGACGTAGCCCGTGCGGCGGATGCGCCGCCAGATCTTCTTCCGGCGGGCCTTCTTCGCGGCGAGCTCGTCGACCTCGTCGTCGGGGCGGTCCTCGTCGTCGAATCCCGGCGAGTGCGCCGAGGTGGTGAGCGGCTCCTCGTGGGTGATCAGCCGTTCGCGCAGGACGGTGGTGGGCGCCTCGTCGCCGGGGGGCATGCCGGAGCCGTTCCGGGGGGGCGTGCCCAGTCCCTGGCGCGGCTGACCGCCCGGCGGGGTGCCGCCGGGTGCGGGGGGTGCCTGGTTCATGCGGGTGGCGGGGTCCTGCCCCGCGGATCCCGGCCCGCTCG
>NZ_AGVX02000090.1 GCF_000239155.1 Actinoalloteichus spitiensis RMV-1378 | reverse complement strand
CCCCGCCCGGCCCCGCCGGTCACCGCCGGTCCCCCTCGTCGGCCGCGAGTGCGGCGAGCGAGCGCGCCCCGGCCTCGGCGAGCCGGGCGCAGCCGTCCTGCCCCCGGTCTCCGTCCGCGATCACGACCGCGTACCGCAGGGTGAGCGCCGCCGCCGGGGCGAGGTCGACCTCGGTGTCGAAGAAGGGCGCGGGGCAGACCGCCGCGAAGGGGTCCGACCGGAGGAACCACCGGGTGGGTTGGCCGACCCCGGTGGCCGCCGCGTTGGCCTCGTCGTCGACGAAGGTGAGCGTCGACCACCGGCCGTGGTCGTCGTGCTGGCCGACGAACGCCGCCCACGGCGCCCGTTCTCCCATGAGTTCGTCGGCTCCGGTGGTCCCGGGCAGCTCGAGCCGCCCTCCGGTGAACGACCGGGGGCCCCGCCAGAAGAAGCCGCCGTAGCCGGCGTTCTCCCTGCCCTTGGTGGTGGGGCTGCCGAAGGCGACCGCCTCGGCTCCGAGGTTGGTCATCGTCGACTCGAAGGCCAACACCCAGGCGTCGACCTCTGGAGCGAGTTCGACCGCGAAGCGGCGGTGTTCGGCGATCCTCGGCACGCCCTGTTGGCTGTGCCAGCGCAGCGCCTCGTCGACGACGGCGGCGCCCCGGGAGAGCTCGGCCCGGCCGAAGCCCTCGTGGTCCATGGATCCGTCGTTGTCCAACTGCTGGTATCCGCTGCCCGTCACGTAGGTGGGGCCGCCCCAGAAGTTGTCCTCACCGACGTGCGGCAGCGACCAGGCGATGCCCCGGTGCCACACGTGGTCATGCGGGCGGAAGAGGCTGACCAGGTCTCCGCCGAGCGTCCGCAGGGGGTGGAAGAACGGTCGGGGGGACTCCAGCTGGACATCCCACGGCCGGTAGACGTAGCGGACGATCTCCCGCCCGTCCACGGTCACCTGGAGCGAACGCTCCGCCTCATGTCGCAGGCCGAGGCCGGCCGCGGCTGGTTCGGTCGACGTGGGCAGGGGGCCGGAGGACGGTCGCTCCGGACGGGGGGTGGCGTACTCGGTGTGCACGGACGGCTCGCCTCCGCTGGTCGGGTCGTGGTGTCGGGTTCGGGGCCGGGGTCAGCCCGGGCGGTTGTCCTGCGGGCACGCCGGGGCGCGCTGGCGCCGGGGTGGCACGGCCACCCCGGCACGCTTCGCCGCACCGTCCGCCCGCCGTCGGGGACAGCGCTTTCTCAGGGGGAGGGCCACGGCACCGCGCCGCCGCTCATCCGGCCGTGGAAGGGGTGACCGGCCGTGATCTCGCCTCGGCGGACGGCTACCCCCGTGAAGGAGGAGGCGTAGATCGCGGCGACCAGCTCCAGGGTGGACCGGGAGTCGACGACCGACACGGGCAGCGGTAGCCCGCCCTCGAGGGCGGTCAGCAGCGCGTCGAACTGGGCGCGGTGCCCGCTGGCCACGTCCGGCTCCCCGGTGTCCCAGGCCTCGCGCACCTCGGCCTCCCGTCCCGGCACCGGCGTGACCCGCCAGTCCTGGTCCCGGTACCCGTAGAGGTGTTCCACCTCGACGGTCGCGTGCTCGAGGTCGAACCGCAGGTAACTGGTCTCCCTGGGCGACAGCAGCGAGTTCACCACGGTCGCCACCGCCCCGTTCTCGAAGCGCACGACGGCGCAGGACACGTCCTCGGTGGCCGTGGGGCGCGCCTTCCGGTCGGCGACGGCGGTGACCTCGGTCCACTCGCCGAGCACGGAGAGCAGGAGGTCCATCTGGTGGATGCCGTGGCCCATCGTGGGGCCACCGCCCTCGACCTCCCAGTTGCCGCGCCACGGCACGGCGAAGTACTCGTCGGGCCGGTACCAGAGCGTGTGGCAGACCGCGACGAGCGGCCGGCCGAGGTCACCCGCCTCGACCAGGCGTCGCAGGCGCAGCGCGGCGCTGCCGAACCGGTGCTGGAAGACGGTCGCGAACCGGGCACCGCCGGCCCGTTCGGCGGCCAGGATGTCGTCGAGTTCGGCCAGCGAGAGGGTCGGGGGTTTCTCGCACAGCACCGACACGCCCGCCTGCAGGCAGGTGATGGCCTGCTCGTGGTGCGCTCCGGGTGGCGTGCACAGGTGCACGAGGTCCGGGGCCGTCTCCCGCAACGCGGTGGCCAGGTCGGTGTACCGGTTCTCGACACCCCACCGCGCGGCGAACTCGTCGAGCCGCCCCTGGTCCACGTCGACGGCCGCGACCAGCTCGGCGCGCTCGGTCAGCCCGCTGAGCCCGTCGGCGTGGGCGTGGGCGATGCCCCCCGTGCCGACGATGGCGATGCGCGTTCGTCCCATCGTTCCTTTGTTTCACACCAGCACGGGAACGGAGCGGCCACAACGGGACAGGCGGCCGGTGCCGGCCACGTACGTCAGGGCGGAGTCCCCACCCCGCCCTGACAGGCCCGGTTCCTGGCTCCGCCACCGGCGACGGGCGGCTCCTCCACGGCTTCGGCGCACCCTGGCCGGGCCACCCGGAGGCACGGCGGGGAGCCGTCCGGCGTCACCCGATCTGGGGCAGCACCTTGTCGCGGGCCTCGGCGTAGCGTTCCCGCACCTGGGGGGCCGGGTCCTCGTCGTAGCCGAGCGTGTCGCCGATGGCCCACTCCGGCGGCTCGGCGCCGCCCGCGAGCAGCCACGCGGCCTGCCGCGCCGCGCCGTCGGCCACGTACTCCCCGGGAGCCGGCACCACCACGGGACGGCCGAGCAGTGCCGAGGCGATGCGGCACACCGCCTCCGAACGGGCGCCGCCACCCACCAGCAGGACCCGGTCGCAGCGGACTCCCTGGGCGATGAGGGCGTCGAGCCCGTCGGCCAGGCCGCACAGCATGCCCTCGACCGCCGCCCTGGCGAGGTGGGCGGCCGTGGAGGTGCGCAACGTCAGACCGTGCACCGAACCGGTGGCGTCCGGGCGGTCGGGGGTCCGCTCCCCCTCCAGGTAGGGGACGACGACGAGCCCGTCGCTGCCCGCCGGGGCGGACAGGGCGAGGCGGCCCAGTTCGTCCAGGCCGACCCCGAGCGTGCCGGCGACCGCGTCGAGCACCCGGGCGGCGTTGAGCGTGCAGACCAGCGGCAGGTGCCGGCCGGTGGCGTCGGCGAACCCGGCGACGATGCCGCTGGGGTCGGCGACCGCGTTGTCGGCGACGGCGAACACGGTGCCGGAGGTTCCGATCGAGATGACGACGTCGCCGGGGCGCGCGCCGACACCGAGACCGGCGGCCGCGTTGTCACCCGCCCCGGCCCCCAGCGCGGCCCCTGCCGGGGTGCGGCCGGCGGTGTCCTTCGGGCCCAGCACCTCGGGCAGCACCGCGTCGTGGCCGAGGCCGAGGGTCAGCAGGTCGCGCCGGTACTCCCCGGTGGTGGCCGACCAGTACCCGGTGCCGCTGGCGTCGCTTCGGTCGGTGGCGAGGGTCTCGATCCCGGCGGCGCCGGCGAGTTTCCAGGTGAGCCAGTCATGGGGGAGCGCGACGGCGGCGGTGCGTTCGGCGGCCGCCGGCTCGTTGCGCGCCAACCAGCGCAGCTTCGTCACGGTGAAGGAGGAGACCGGGACGACCCCGACCGCCTCGGCCCAGGCCCGGTCGCCCGCACCGTCCGCGCCGAGTTCGGCGCGGAGGTCGAGCGCGGCCTGCCCGGACCGGGTGTCGTTCCAGAGCAGGGCCGGCCGGACGACCTCCCCCGCCTCGTCGAGGCACACCATGCCGTGCTGCTGGGCCCCCACCGAGAGCGCCTGGACGTCGTCGAGCCCTCCTGCCTGGTCCACCGCCTCGCCTAAGGCCTTCCACCACAGGGCCGGGTCGATCTCCGTCCCGTCCGGGTGACCCGCCCGCCCCTGTCGGACGAGCTCCCCCGTGTCGGCGTCCCGCACCACCACCTTGCAGGACTGGGTGGACGAGTCGATGCCGGCGACGAGCGTGCGCTGCTCGGTCATGCCTGTTCTCCTGCTCGGTCGGAGGTGGTTGGTGCCGACGCCCGGGGAAGTCCCCCGGGGCTGACCACGGACTTGAGCGCGGTCGGGTCCCGGCGGGCGGAGAGGAGCGCGTCCTCCACACCGTCGAGGTCGAACCGGCCGGTGACCAGGCCGTCGAGCTCGACGGCCCCCGAGGAGGCGAGGGCGATCGCGGCGGGGTAGGCGTGGGCGTACCGGAAGGTACCGGTGATCCACAGTTCCCTGGCCTGGATGAGGTCCAGCGGCAAGGTCACGGTGGCGCCCATCCCCACCAGGACGACGGTGCCGGCCGCCGCCGCCCTGCGCACCGACCACTCGACGGCGCGGGCCGCGCCGCTGCACTCGAGCACCACCTCGACGGGTGCCAGGTCCGCGTCGGGTTCCTCGGCCACGTTCAGCACCTGGTGGGCGCCGAGGCGGTGGGCCACCCGCAGGCGGTTCTCGTTGACGTCCGTGACGGTCACCCGACCGGCGCCCCTGGCGAGCGCGACCTGGGCGCACAGCAGTCCGACGGGCCCGGCGCCGCTGACCAGGACGCTCTGCCCGGGTTCCACCCTGGCCTTGGCGGCGGCGTGGACGGCCACGGCCAGGGGCTCGATCAGGGCGGCGGCCTCGTCGGACAGCTCGTCGGGGACCGGGTGGGCCCGGCGGGCGTCGACGACGACGTACTCGGCGAACGCCCCGTCCACGGGTGGCGTGGCGAAGAAGACCACGTTGGGGCACAGGTTGTAGCGGCCCCGCGCGCACTGCTCGCACCGGTCGCAGGTGCTCTGCGGTTCCAGCGCCACCCGCTGGCCCACCTCCGGGCCGAGGACCTCCGGGCCGAGTCGGACCACGGTGCCGGAGGCCTCGTGGCCGAGTACCAGCGGCGAGTCGACGACGAAGTCCCCGATCCTGCCGTGTTCGTAGTAGTGGACGTCGGACCCGCAGACGCCGACGGCGGCGACCCGGACCAGGACCTGCCCCGCTCCCGGTTCCGGCACCGCCCGCTCCTCGGTCCTGACGTGACCGACGCGGTCCAGGACGGCCACGCGCTGCCTGGTCATCTTCACCCCCGTGCTCGGTGTGGCGCGCCCAGCCGGGCGCGCCACACCCAGGACGGTCTCGGGTCAGCCGCGAGCGCCGACCAGGTGCTCCAGCGCCAGCTGGGCCAGATCGACGTAACCGTAACCCCGGCGCGCCACGGCCTCCACGTCGAAGTCCTCGAACGCCGTGCGGTCGGCGCGGAGGTCGGCCACGGACTCGCCGGGGGCGAGGGTGGGCTGGGACAGCTCCGGCACCCGGGACGCCTCCAACGCGGCCTGGACCTCGGGATCGGCGCGGAAGGCGGCGGCCCGCTCCTTCAGCAGCAGGTAGGTGCGCATGTTCGCCGCGGCGCTGGCCCAGACGCCGTCGGTGTCCTCGGTGCGCAGCGGCTTGTAGTCGAAGTGCCGGGGGCCGTCGTAACCGCCGTGCTCGAGGAGGTCGACGAGGAAGAACGCCGACAGCAGGTCCCCGTGCCCGAAGACGAGGTCCTGGTCGTAGCGCGGTCCCTTCTGCCCGTTGAGGTCGATGTGGAAGAGCTTGCCCTGCCACAGCGCCTGGCCGATCCCGTGGACGAAGTTCAGGCCGGCCATCTGCTCGTGGCCGACCTCGGGGTTCACGCCGACCAGCTCGTGGTGTTCCAGGGTGGACACGAAGGACAGCACGTGGCCGATCGTGGGCAGCAGGATGTCCCCGCGCGGTTCGTTGGGCTTGGGCTCGATGGCGAACCGCAGGCCGTAGCCCTGGTCGATGGAGTACTGCGCGAGCGTGTCGACGCCCTCGCGGTAGCGGTCCAGCGCGGCGGCGACGTCCTTGGCGGCGTCGGTCTCGGAGCCCTCGCGACCTCCCCAGAGCACGTAGGTGGTCGCCCCGAGTTCGGCGGCGAGGTCCATGTTGCGCATGACCTTCCGCAGCGCGAACCGGCGCACCGACCGGTCGTTGCTGGTCAGCGCCCCGTCCTTGAAGATCGGGTGGCCGAACAGGTTGGTCGTCACCATCGGGACGACGAGCCCGGTCTCCTCGAGGGCCTTCTTGAAGCGTCCGATGTGGCCGTCGCGGGCGGCGTCGTCACTCCCGAAGGGGATGAGGTCGTCGTCGTGGAAGGTGATGCCCCAGGCGCCGAGTTCGGCGAGTCGGTGCACGGCCCGCGCCGGGTCCAGCGCCGCCCGGGTGGCGTCCCCGAAGGGGTCGTTCGCCCGCCAGCCGACGGTCCACAGTCCGAAGCTGAACCTGTCCTCGCGAGTCGGCTTCTCGGCCACGCTGCCTCCCGGTACCCGAAATAGTTTGATGACTGAATTTGTACGCGGGCGGTCCGGTCGGGTCAACCCTCCGCCCGGACCACGACCGGCCCGGCTCCCCCGGCACCCGGTGCGGCGAGGCCCGACGTTCCCCCGTCCGGGGGCCGGGGCCAGCAGGACCGCACCGCGCTCGTCCTCCGGGAACCGGCCGGAAACTAGGGTGGCCGGGTGAACCAGTCGGGCCCGGCCGGGCAGCACACCGTGCGCAGGCACAACTCGGCGTTGGTGCTCAACACCATCGCGGCGGCCGGCGGGTTGTCGCGGGCGTCCGTCGCCGCGCGGACCGGTCTCACCAAGGCCACCGTCTCCAGCCTCGTCGACCGGATGCTCACGGCCGGGCTCGTCGTGGACGGCGGCCCCGAACACCGGGTCGGCCGAGGGCGGCGCGGCACCGCGCTGTCGCTGTCCCCCGCCGGTCCGCACGGGCTCGGCGTCGAGATCGGCGTGGACACCCTCTCCTGCGCGCTGGTCGACCTCACCGGCCGGGTCCGCGTCAGCTGGACGCGGGACGTGGGACGTCGGGGTCGGACGGTGGAGGAGGGCCTCTCCCAGGTGGCCGACCTCGTCGGGCTGGCCCGCGAGGAGGCCGACCGGCTCGGGGTGTCGGTGGGCGGCGTCGGCGTGGCGGTGCCCGGCCTGGTGGAATCCTCGACCGGCCTGCTGCGGAACGCGCCCAACCTGGGGTGGCGCGACGTCCCGCTCCACGACGAACTCCGCGCCCGCACGGGTGTCACCGACCGCCCCCTGCTCGTGGGGAACGAGGCGAACCTCGCGGGCCTCGCCGAACTCTGGTTCGGCGGTCGGGAGGACCGCCGCGACTTCGTGCACGTGTCCGGCGAGATCGGCATCGGGGCCGGCCTCGTGGTGGCCGGGGAGCTCTTCCCCGGCGTGCGGGGCTTCGGCGGCGAGATCGGGCACCTCTCGGTGGACCCGGCCGGTCCGCCCTGTTCCTGCGGCGGCCGGGGCTGCCTCGAACGACTCGCCGGGCGGGCTGCCGTGCTCGCGGCCGCGGGCGTTCCGGCCGAGGCCGAGGACGGTACCGGGGACGGGATGGCCGAGCTCCTCCGGCGGCTGGGTGACGACGACCCGGTCGCGCTGACGGCGGTGACCGACACGGGACGCTGGCTCGGGATCGCGATGGCCGACGTGATCAACCTCCTGGACATCCCGACCGTCGTGCTCGGGGGGACCTACGCCAGGCTCGAACCGTGGCTGCGCTCACCGCTGCTGGCCGAGCTGGACCGCCGGGTGGTGTCCTCCGGCTGGGCACCGGTCGCGGTGGAACCCTCGGTGCTCGGCAGCCGGGCCGCGGTCCAGGGGGCCGCCGGTTGGGTGGTGCGGGGAATCCTCGACGACCCGGAGCCCTTCCTCGTCGGACCGCCCACCTGAGCCGGAACCCGGCCCCGGGGACGGAGGGCGTGGCCGGGATCAGCGCCGACGGGTGGCGTCCCGGATCTCCCCCACCAGCTCCTCCACCACGTCCTCGAGCGCCACGATCCCCAGCGTCCGCCCGTCCGCGCCCCGCACGGCCGCGACGTGCGCGCGGTGCCGACGCATCAACCCCAACGCGCTCTCCAGCGTGTCCTCCGGCCGCACGCCGATCAGGGGCCGCACCCGCTCCGAGGGCACCGGCCGCTCCCGCCGCGCCGGGTCCTCCTCGAGGACGTCCTTCAGGTGCAGGTAGCCGACCGGTTCTCCCGCGTCGTCGACCACCGGGAACCGGGAGAAACCGGTGCGGGTCGCCGCCCGCTCGAGGTCGGCCGGCGTAACGGAGGTCGGTACCGCGTCCAGGTCGGCCAAGGGGAGCAGCACCGAGCGCACACTGCTCTCCGGCAGCGCCAGCGCACCCGTGAGCAGCCGGTACTCGTCCGCGTCCAGCAGTCCCTCCCGCCGGGACTCGGCGGCCAGCGCGGACACCTCCTCCCGGGTGAAGGCCGACGCCACCTCCTCCCTCGGTTCGACCCGCAGAAGCCGGAGCAGGCCGTTCGCCACCGCGTTGAGCACCACGATCGCGGGTTTCAGGATGGTGACCAGCAGGTAGAGCGGCGGCCCCAGCACCAGGGCGGCGGGCACGGGGCCCGCGACCGCCAGGTTCTTCGGCACCATCTCCCCCAACACCATGTGCAGGTAGACGACCACCGCCATCGCGACCGCGAAGGCCACCGGGTGGACCAGCCCCGCCGGAACCCCCAACGCCTCGAACGGCCCCTCCAACAGCCGCGCGACCGCCGGCTCGGCCACCGCGCCCAGGCCGAGGGAGCACATCGTGATCCCCAGCTGCGCGCCGGCCATCATCAACGACACCCGTTCCACGGCGCGCAGGGTGAGCCGGGCGACCCGGGAACCCGCCTGGACCCGCGGTTCCAACTGGGTGCGCCGCACCGAGATGAGGGCGAACTCCGCTCCGACGAAGAAGGCGTTGCCGGCAAGCAGCGCGACGGCCACGACCAGGGCGGTGAGCTCACCGGTCACGGTCCTCACCCCCTCGATCCGCGCGGCCGCCCCGGCCGTGCGGGCCGGGGTCGCCCCGGCTCGTCCCACCCGGTGAACCCGACGCCGGGTCACCCGGCTCGGCATCCGGACCGGCGCGCCGGCCGGGCTCTCCCTCGGCCTCGTCCCGCACCAGGAGCTCCACCAGATCGACCCGGAGCGCGTCCCGACGCCGAACGGTGAGGACCACCTCCTGGCCCGGCAGCGCCAGCCTGGCCTCGTCACCGACCTCGGGGATGCGGCCCAGCAGGTGGCTCACCAGCCCGGCCACCGTGTCGTAGTCGGGGTGTTCGGGCAGCGCGGTCCCCGTGATCTCGGCGATCTCGTCCGGCCGGAGCAACCCGGACAGCAGCCAGGCCCCCGAGGCGAGTCGGCGCGCCTGGGACACCGGCCGGTCGTGCTCGTCGCTGATGTCCCCGACGATCTCCTCGACCACGTCCTCCAAGGTGACCACGCCGGCGGTGCCACCGAACTCGTCGACGACCACCCCCAGCTGCAGCCCGTACCCCCGCAGCCGGACCAGCAACGGGTCGAGCGGCAGCGTTTCCGGTACGAGCAGGGCGTCGGAGACGACCGCCCGCACCTCGGTGGCGGCCCGGCGGTCGACGGGGACCGCGACCGCGTGCTTCAGGTGCACCACCCCCACCAGGTCGTCGAGGTCGTCGACGACCACCGGGAACCGGGAGTGGCCGGTGGCCCTGGCTCGGGAGACCACCTCGGACACCGGCGCGTCCGCCCGGACGAAGCGCACCCGCCCGCGCGGGGTCATCACGTCCCCCGCGGTGCGTTCGCCGAACTCGAGGGACCGGGTGACCAGGCGCGCCGTCCCCGAGTCGAGCGTGCCCTCCTCACCGGACCGCTGCACCAGTGACGCGAGTTCCTGCGCGGACCTCGCCGAGGCCAGCTCCTCCCGGGGCTCGACACCGACCGCCCGCAGCAGTGCGTTGGCGCTGCCGTTCAGCACCCGCAGCAGGGGGCGGGCGAGCGCGGTGAAACCACGTTGGGCACCGGCGACCGCCCGCGCGACCACGAGGGGCCTCGCGATCGCCCAGTTCTTGGGCAGCAACTCACCCAGCACCATCTGGAAGGCGGTGACCAGGACGAACGCCAGGGTGAACGCCACGCCGGAGGCGGCGGCCCCCAGACCGACGGCGTCGAGCGGGCCGACCAGCAACGCGCCGAGGGAGGGCTCCGCGACGTACCCGGCGACGAGACTGGTCACGGTGATGCCCAGCTGCGCGCCGGACAGCTGGGTCGAGAGCGTCCGCAGCGCGGAGAGGACCCCGGCGGAACGGGCGTCCCCGCGCTGGGCCCGCTCCTCGACGGTGGCGCGGTCGACCGTGACGAGGCTGAACTCGGCGGCGACGAACAACGCGTTCAGGAACACCAGCAGGACCACGACGCCCAACAGCAACCACTCGGTCACAGACAACCCCCGCGGATGATCGCCGACCGTGGATCGACGGTACCGCCTTGGTGCCCCACCGGCCGGAGGACCAAACCCGCCGCCCCTCCCCCGAGATCAGGAGCGGGCACCACCAGGCCCCCCGACCACCTTCCCGGGGATCAGGAGCGGGGACGGCCGGGGCGGGGCGCCCCGCCCACCGGCCCGCGCGGGCCGCGTGCCGCCAGGTCGGCGGGCAGCTCGACCCGGGTGAGCGGAACGCTGCGCCGCACGTCCGCCCCTGCGGCGTACCGCATCACCTCGTGCCCGGTGTGCGGGCAGGCGGACACCCCGCTCACCTCGCGGTAGGCGTCACCGGTCCGGCGCGCCATCTCGCGCCAGAACGTTTCCGCCGTGTCGTACTGGCTGGTGGTCAACCAGCTGCACCCGGGCGCCAGCTCGCGGGCCGCCAGCACCATCCGCCTCCCCAGCCCGCGCCCACGGAACGCGTCGTCGACGACCACGTTGCCGACGTACCCGAGCCGGCACTCCGCGCACACCTGGAAGAGCATCCAGCCGACGGCGGTCCGCCCCTGCCGCACCTCGATGCGTTGGATCCCGGCCGGGCGGGCCGGCCGGCGGTGCACCAGCCTGAGCTGCTCGGCGCGGAGTCTCCGCAGCCAGTACACGGGGTTGAGCCGGCGCAACCCACGGCGCACCGCGCCGTGCCGGTGCCAGGAGCCCTGGACGTAGGGCTCCGTGGTGCCGAAGGGCGTCCCCGCCCCGGCTGGTCCGCGCTGTCGGCCGTCCACCGGCCCACGGGGCTCGATGGTGTCGAGTGCCTGTCCCACCAGGTCGGCCGCGACCCGGTACACCTGCCGGCGGTCGTCGTCGAGTTCCGTCGCGGTGTGGCCCTCCGAGCGACGACGGCAGACCTGCCGTGTCGCGGCCAGCCGTGACGGATCGCTGTCGACGCTGCGGACCAGGAGTCTCATGTAGAGGGCGAGTCGCTGCGGACCACCGGCCGAGCGGGAGGAACCGCGCCTCGACGGGCCGCGTACCTGCGGGTCGAAGTCCTCCCGCACTCGGATGGCGTAGGCGTAGGTCCGGAGAACGTCTCGTTCCAGCCTCGCCGAATCCTCGGCCGTGCGTGGTCGCGGCACCCCGGCGCCTCGCGTCTCCACGCGATGGCCAGTCATACCAGAAGCCCTACCGATAGCCCGTCACCCGTCGATCTCACCGCAGCGACCATGACCCATTATTGATACGGGACTCGATCGGGTAAAGCGAGGTATCCATCGAGTGTTGATGATTACGTGGGGACAGTGAATCACTTCCAGGTCGACCCGATCTCGTTCGGTGCTCGGCTCTCCCCCGTCCACCGGTGACCGTTCCTCGCACGCCGCCACGCACCGCCCGGGACGAGGGACCACTCACTTCGACCCCGGCCGCCGACCGCGTTGGGGGTGGTCGGGGCCGACCGCATGCCGCCGGGAGTCCGGGTGGGGGATCCACCGTCACCTGCCCGGACGTCGCACCTCAGATGTCGGGGACGCCCTGCCCCACGCCCCGGCCCTCAGAGCACCCGGCGGCCCCACCGGGTGCACCGCGCGGCGCGGGAACGGGATCCGCCCGCTTCCGCCGGGGGCGGCGCGGGGCCGGCAGGCGCACGGCGCGGCTCCGGCGGGCGGTCAACCACGGCGGGAACGCGACCGCCGACCTCCGACTGGTAGGACGCGGAACACGGGCACGTGCCGGGCCGCCCGCGCGAAATCCGGTTCGGACAGCCCGGTGGGCAGGGGGCGTCCCGGCCAGCGGCTCCCACGCCACTCCAGGCGCCGACGCAGCACGGGTGCCCTGTCGGCCGGATCGACCTCCACCAGGCGCACCGGCCTCCGCCCCCGGCCGAGCACGGCCCGGCCTCGGGCGGCACGCACGTCGGCGAGCCACTCCGAACCGGAAATCGTCGACACGAGGTATCGGCCGCCCTCGTACCGGGTGACGAGGACGGGCCTGGCGACCACACGGCCGCCGCGCCAACCGCGCACCCGCAGCGTCGTCCGACCGTTCCCCCGGAGCTGGAGGACCATCCCGGCAACCGTGCCCATCCCGCCTCGGCGCCGGCGGAGCGACCCGCCAGCGGGAACGCGGGCGCGACGCCACCAGCCGGGTACCACCGCGAGTCGTCGCGTCGCGACCAACGCGCCCATCGGCCGCCTCCCTCCCCCGCCAGGGCACGGCCAGCCGGGCCAGGGCCATCCAGCCCTGGCCGAGGACCGCGTCCCCGCTCCGCCGCGTACCACCGGCCCGCAAGACCTACCCGCGGTCGTGGCCCCCAAACCGACCCAGTCGGGGTGGTCCCGCCGCTCCGCCGTTCCCCGCTGGTCGGCTGGCCGGTAGCGAGGGGACACGCCACCGCGCTCATCCGGCCGAGCGAGTGTGCCGCCGACAGCGACCTGGAGTGGACGGCGCTGACCCCGGGCGAGTTCATGTCGAACCTGCTGGAGTGGGCGGAGACCCTCCGGGAACGCGGGTACGTCACCGAACCGTTCCCCGACGTCCGGAGCGCGATCGTGCACGAGGCCGACATCGCGGCCGTCGCCGCCACCGCCCTCGTCCAGGGGGGCCACGGTGGACGCGAGTACTGGGTGACCGGGCCGGAGGCCCTCACCGTGCACGACAAGGTCCGGACGATCTCGGACGTGCTGGGGCGGGAGATCCGGTACGTCGAACAGACCCGTGAGGAGGCGGTGGCCGGCTGGCGGGCGGCCGGCTTCACCCAGGAACACATCGAGTTCTTCCTCGAGATGCGGACCAATCCGCCCCGGCAGGGGGCCGTGCCACAACCCACCGTCGAGGAGGTCACCGGTCACCCGCCTCGGGCCTTCGAGCGGTGGGTCCGGGAGAACGCCGCCGCCTTCGGCGGCTGACAGCGGTCAGGGCACCCCGCACCGGGGTGCCCTGCCACCACATTGTTGGCTGTCGGGTCGACAGGGGGCAGGCGAACCGTGCCGGTTCCCGGCGGCCGGGTCAGACGAGCAGGATCGCCCGGTCCCGCACGCGGTCCCAGACCTCCACCGGGAGCTCCGCGGCGATCAGCAACTCCTCGACCGTGAAGAAGGACGTCCCCTGCTGTCCCCTGGTCCGCACGATGGTCGCGGCCTGCTCCGGGGTGAGGCCGCAGGTCTGGGCGATCGCCTCGGCCGGGGCGGCACCGAGGTCGACCAGGCCGCCGTCGTCGTAGGTGCCCGCCAGGTCGGGACGGCCGATCTTGAGTTCCCTGGCGAGCAGCGGGTCATCCGCGACGAGGGTGCGGGCCTCGTCGCGCTTCGCCCGCGCGGCGAGGGCCGCGGCGACGGCGGGATCGGACGCGGACGCGGGCGCGCCCTCCTGGGGAGCCCCCTCGTACACCTGGCGGCGCAACGGCGAGATCAGGACACAACCCAGGATCATGGCGGTCAACGCCAACAGCCCGCCGAACGCACCCACCGAGGGTTCGCCCTCGGGCCCCGTCTCGGGCGTGGCCAACACCAGGACGTAGAGGACCGCGTCGATGGCGCCGAACAGCCAGGCGTACCTCCGCGCCTTGGGGGTGCGCAGCCTGGACGCCGCGTGGGCGAACGGCACCCAGGCGAACAGGCCCAGCGAAACGAGGACCACCGGGTAGTACCAGAAGCCGCGAGGCCCCCTGCCGCCGGTGGCGACCGCACCGGTCTGGTCGCCCCGCGTGCCTTCCTGGCTCGTCATGTCCCTCCCCCTCACCACGACGCCCGTCCGACGTCAGCTGGTATGTCCACCGACGCTCTCCCGCCGAGGGCCACCGTGTCGCCCCGGAGATCGACGGCCAGCGACCCGCCGTTACAGCCTTCGAGTCGACACCGGGACGAGCTCGCGACGCTCGACAGCCGGCCTGTCGGGCAGGCGGCGGGCCGACGCTACCACCGCGCCGACAGGCGGCAGGCCACGCGAGGACGGCGACCGGCGACGGCCGCACCAGGCGATCGGGTCCGGCTGGCACGCCCTCGCTCCGGCCCCGGATCCCGATCGATGCCAGGCCACAGCACCGACGAGGTGGGACGGGAGGTGTTGGTCGTTCCCGCCTCGTTCGGTGCCTCGGGTTCCAGCCACGCGTTCGGGCACTGCTCGCCCGGTTCAGGACATCGCGCCTGGCGACCCCTCGGGAACACCCAAGCTCCCCACCAGGCACCGAACGGCGCGACCGCACGCCCCCACGCCGGCGAGCGGGTACCGCGATCCTCGGCGACGGCCACCGATCCCGCCGCCACGGCCCCCTGGGGGCGCTCACCCCGGCACCACCTCCCCCGCTCAGCGACGGCCAGCTCCGGGAGCTTGTCACTCGTCCGAGGGGCCGCCACTAGGCTTCCCCGGTGATCAACCCGAGGTGGATCCCGGAGTCGTGGCAACGGTTCGGCGGCACGGCCTGGTACTCCCTGCTGGGACTGGTGCTCCTCGTCGGGTCGCTGGTACCGGCGTCGCACGGTCACGGAACGAGGTTCGGCGGGATGCCGGACCGCCCGTTCGACGTCCTGGCCGTCGTGGCGATCGCCCTCCAGTGCCTCCCGCTGGTGGCGTGCCGGCGGTGGCCGGTGCCCTGCCTCGCGCTGGTGTCCGTGGGCTTCGCCGCCGACCAGCTCCTGGGCTACCACTCGTTCGCGGGCACCGCCCTGCCGCTCGCCCTGCTGAACGCGGGGTCACGGCTCGACCGGCGGCGGCGGGCCACCGCACTCGGGTTCTCCGCGGCGTACGTGCCGTTCGCCGCCGCGTTCCCCCTGCTCGGCGCCGGTGAGCCGCTCGCGGAGGTCCTGACCTTCTACCTGGCGCTGGTCCTCTTCTGGGCCGTCGGGACGTGGTTGCGCTCCACCCGCCTGCTGGAGGCCGAACGTCGCCGCCGGGTCGCCGAGGACACCCGTGCCGCCGAACGCGCCCGGATCGCGCGGGAGCTCCACGACGTGGTCACCCACCACGTGACGGCGATGGTCGTGCAGGCCGAGGCCGCCCGTTACCTCACCTCGGCGCCCGAACGCCTGGACCAGAGCCTGACCTCGGTCACCGCCACCGGCCGGCGTGCCATCTCCGACCTGCGGCACCTGCTCGACGTGCTCAGTCCGGACCACGAGGTCCAGTCGTCGTCCTCCGACGAGCTCCGCGCGCTCGTCGAGCGGACACGCCAGGCCGGGCAACCCGTGGAGTTCACGGAGGAGGGCACCCCCTCGACGGTGGCCGGGCGTGCCGGTCCGGTCGCCTACCGCGTGGTGCGGGAGGCACTGACCAACGCCCTCAAGTACGCGCACGGCAGCGGCACCCGGGTGCGGGTGCGGCACGGCGAGGAGGAGATCACCGTGGAGGTCAGCACCGACGGTTCCGGCACCTCGGCCGGCTCACCAGGCGGGAACGGCCGGGGCCTCGCCGGGCTGCGCGACCGGGTCGACGCCCTCGACGGCGAGTTCACCGCCGGCCGGGACGCCGACGGCGGGTTCCTCGTGCGGGCCCGCCTCCCGACCGGGGTCCCGTCATGACCGCTCCGATCCGCGTCCTGGTCTGCGACGACCAGGTGCTGGTCCGCACCGGGCTGGTGACGATCATCGACGCGCAACCCGACCTCGACGTGGTGGGCGAGTGCGGGGACGGGAAGACCGCCGTCACGCTGGCCGGCCGGCTGGAGCCGGACGTGGTCGTGATGGACGTGCGGATGCCGGTGCTCGACGGCATCGAGGCGACCCGCCTCCTGGCCGGTGCCGACGTCGCCCAACCGGTCAAGGTGCTCGTGGTGACCACGTTCAACCTGGACGAGTACGTCTACCAGGCGCTGCGCGCCGGGGCGAGCGGGTTCCTGCTCAAGGACGCTCCGCCGAGCCAGCTCCTGGACGGCATCCGGACCGTGGCGTCGGGCGCGGCGCTGTTGGCGCCGGAGGTGACGCGGCAGCTCGTGGGCAGGTACGCGACGCGGATCCGGCCGGCGGCCAGCGCTCCGAACGACCTGCCGCTGACCCCGCGTGAACTCGAGGTGCTCCGGCTCGTCGCGGACGGCCTTTCCAACAGGGAGATCGCCACGGCACTGGTGCTCAGCCAGGAGACCGTCAAGACCTTCGTGTCCCGCATGCTCGGAAAACTGGGACTGCGCGACCGCGTCCAGGCCGTCGTCTTCGCCTACCGCAACGGCCTGGTCACCTGATCGCTCGGCCGCCAGGCGCGTGGCGCGGGCGGCGACCAGCACCAGCCCGCGCCGGGAAGCGGCGGTTCGGCGCCTACGAGGGGTCCGCCGCTTCGGAGACGACCCGCTGGATCGCCTCGACCACGACCTCGGGTTCGTCGAGGTAGATGTGGTGCCCACTGTCGCTCGCGGTGCTCAGGGTGCTCTGGCTCGACACGGCCAGCCACTTCCGCTGCCCCTCGGACCACGCCCGCTCCAGGTCCGGCCCGTACTCGGGAATGGCCGTGAGGTAGTCCCCGCCGTGCTGGAGGACCTCCACCGGGATGTCCCCGGCGGAGGCGACCTCGCCGTCGGCGACCGCCAGCCGCTCGGGCCACTCCCCCTCGAAGACGGCCAGGGTCTGGTCCCGCAGCTCGGCCGCCGGCCCGGTGGCTGATTCCGGGATGCTCGCCCGGAGGTCCGCGCCCTGCGTCGGGGAGGTGGCGTCGATGAGGACGAGGCCGCGGACCCGGTCCTGGTGGTCGGGGGCGTACCGGGCGGCGATCAGCCCGCCGAGGGAATGCCCGGCCAGGACGACCGGGGCGTCGCCGGCGACCTGGTCGATCACCTCGGTCAGGACCTCCCCGGTGCTGTCGAGGGTCTGCGGGCCGGCTGGCTCGTCGCTGTCACCGGCGCCGAGGCGGTCGTAGGAGCAGACCCGGTCCCGCTCACCCAGGGTCTCCTGGAGGTCCGCCAGCTCCGCGAGCCCGTCGCCTCCCCCGTGCAGGAGGACGACGACCGGCCTGCCCTCCACCGGGTCGCCCGAACAGGACACCCGCACGGAACGGCCGTCGACGTCGATCGACGAGACGCCGGTGAACGCGTCCCGTGGCTCGCCGGCGGTCGAGGTGGCGTTCGCGGAGGGGGCCGGGGAGGGCTGCGGGGCCGCGTCGCAGCCCGCCAACGCGGTCCCGGCCACGGCGGCCAACAACGCGGCCGCGACGGATGCCTTACGGGTCATGAGGAACTCCAGGTGCGGAAGCTGTGGGCGGACCGGCACGCGATGACGCGGGCGTGCCGGAAGCGGTGTCGCTGGCACGGCACGGGAAGTCGGGGGCCGGGCGAGCCGGTCGAACCACTGGCCCGGTGCGGGGTTCACCGCCCCACGCCATCGCTGGTCAAGAAGCTACGGAGCCACGGGCGCCATGTCGTCACCACTCGGTGGACACTCGCGTGTAGCTCGCTCGGGGGACAGCGCGGAGCCACACCGGCGACGGTTCGTGCGCGTCGGTCGCGACGGAGGTGCCGCCCGCTCTGGGCGGCGATCCCACCTCCCCAAGGACGGCCCGGCCGTGACCCGCTGGCCGCGATCGCCCACCGGCGGAGAGACGACCCGGGACGGGCGGGGGAGGGAACGGGGCTGGGCGGCCGAACCGGACGCGGTGGACGCGGCGGGCACGAACGTGCCGGGCCCGCTCAACCTCCTGACCGGTGCCGCCGCCGATCGCCGCCCGCGGGGTGGTGCCGCTGGTGATCGGGGCCATCGTCGTGCACGGGGGAAGTGGGAGTTCGAACCCCGTGGCCGGGGTCGTCGCCTGGACCCGGTTCGGCCCGGTGCCCTGCTGATCCTGTGACGGAACCCGGGTCGGCGCCGACCCGCCGACCACCCGGATCGACGCGAGTCGACCGGAGCACCGGCGAGGTGGGATTCGCTTCACCGATGGGACATCGAGCCGCCCCGACGGTGCGCCGGGCCGGTGGACCCGAGGGGTTCGGACAGGAAGGGGTGGGACGCCCGCCCCGGCAACCTCGAGGAGCTGGACTAGGCGCTACCCGCTCTGCCCGCCTTGACCGCCGCGAGGAAGGTGTTCCAGGAGCGTTCGCTCACGATCAGGATGCCGCCGTCCCGGTCCTTCGTGTCGCGGATCGCGGCGCCGCCGCCCACAGGCGCGATTTCGACGCAGGAGCCGTTGCTCGCGGTGTAGCTGCTGGTACGCCATCGGAGCTGGCCGGGGTCCACTGGAACCATCGCAGCCACCTCCTCTCCTTGTCTGGTCATCGGTATCGTTCAACCAGTTTAGCGATCAGCTCGCGGGACGACCCCGGATCCCGTGCGACGTTGCGCAACCGCTGGTACGCGGCGGCATACTCCTGGATGACGGTGATGTCCTCGGGGTAGGTCGCTCCGGCGAAGTCGTCGAGGTAGAGCATCGTGCCTCGTTCGGGCAGCTTCAACAAGGTGAACCGCGCTCCGGCGACGAACGACTCGTCGTGGTTGGACGTGGGTTCGGGCCGAAAGGGCAGTACGCGGATGTCGACGTTCGCGCGCTCGCCGATGTCGAGCAGGTGCGCCAGCTGGGCTGCCATGACCGCGTCGTCGCCGATGACCCTGTGCAGTGCCGCCTCGTGCAGGATCGCCTCGACCTTGGCTGGTGGTGGCTCGTCGCGGGTGAGGATGCGTTGCCGCCCGATCCGCAGGTCGACCCGTTTGTCGACCTCCTGCCTGCTGGCCAGCGGCGCGCCTGCCTGGAGGATCGCCCGCGCGTAGTCGGCAGTCTGGAGCAGCCCGGTGATCGCCTCGTTCTCGTAGACGCAGATGTCGCTGGCCTCACCCTCCAGGACGAGGAAGCGGGTGAACCAGTTGGGTGCGGCGTCCTGGTACGAGGCACTGCGTCGACGCCGGGCACGCGGTTTGGGCACCGCCGCGAGCCGCAGTGCTTCCGCCGAATCCGCGTCTCCGGCCTCATACAGCTCCAGCAGTGCCGCGACGACCTCCGGCCTGGCCTCCTGCTTGCCGTTCTCGATGCGGCTCATGCTCGCTGACGACAGGTCGACGGATCGGCGCGCTTCGTCGGCGGTGAGGCCGGCGCGCTCTCGCAGCTCGCGCAGCAGGATGCCGAGCTGGATCTGGGCGACGACCGGGTCGTCTACGAACATCGGTACACCCTCCACGTCCGGGGCGCAGGGGCAACGCACGGCCCCGCGACCACCGACAGTCACGAGCAGATTCACCCGTTTATGCGCATGTACGACGGAACTTTCGTCGTAAGCTACATCTAACACCGCCCAGGAAAATCCGCAGGTTCTGCGGTGGCGACTTTAGCCCAGGGCTACGGGGCGGGGAATCGAGCCGGGGGAGGAGGGCTGGGGTGCGGAACAGCCAGCTGCGAGAAACCATTCGCACCGACGACACGAAGCGAAACCGAGTAGCGAGGTCGGTCGCGGCCGAGACCGAGCACATCGGCATCCAGCCACTTCCTGGGGAGTGTGTGGAGCTGGCGCTCACCCGGTCGCGGGCGCTCGCCGTCGCCCGAACCTCCTGGCACTCCACCACGCGTTCTGGAACAGCACCAGGAGGGGGACGTCATGTACAGCGATCTGATCGTCAGCTCGTGGGTTGGCATCCGTGATGACTGTCAGATGACATACCGGATCAACGGCAGTGACGCGGTGGAGTTCACGGTCAGCGGCCACTCACAGACATTCGAGTTGGTCTACGAGGGCGAAGCACTTCGGAAGTTCGTCGAACTGGCCGGCCGGGCGTTGGTCGAGATGAGTGCGCTGGACGAGCAGGGCCGCGAGCTGGCGGATTCACCGAACACGGTGCTGTTGCTGGAGGAAGCCGTTGACCCGGGGCAGCGGGAGTGAGCGGTCCGACGACGGTGCCGTCCTGACCATCTCAGCCGCCGCTGCCCCTGCTCCGGCCGCTGTACGGGGCAGCCGCCGCGGTACACCGCCGCCCAGACCTGGGTCGAGGTCACCCGCTGGCTGGCATGCCCACCCCTTGCCCGGGTTTCGTAGGAGCGGCCGGGACGTCATTCGTCGGCGAGTGGACGGATGGGCGTGATCGTCGGGATGTACACGAGCGCGTCGAAGCTCCCGGTGAGGGAGGGCAGGTCGAAGTAGTGCTCGTCATCGTCGGCGGGGTCGTACAGCCCGGAGATGAGCCTGGTCGGCCAGGAGCGGCCGAGGTCTCCCGCGACCGTCGCCGGGGGTGGTGTGCGCAGGTCGATGGTGCGCTCACCGTGCGCGCCGGCGAGTCGTGCGTCGATGGAGTCCGCGCGCGGAGCGGGGATCGTCGCTCTGGTGATGTGGCCCTGGCCGAAGGTGATGTGCACGGCGAGATACCGATCGTCCAACGCGGTGCGCAGGTGTGAACCGAGCATCGGGCCGGGGTGCGCGGCGATGTGGGCGCTGCCCTCCCACAGCACGATCCGCTCCCCGGTGCGGCGGTGGTGGTCCAGGAGCCGGTCGGCGGCCAGGTGTTCCTCGCGAGCCATGTCGTGGCCGACACCGATCGCGTTCGCGTGGAAGTCCACCACCGCGTCGAGGAGCTCCAGCGCGGCATCCCTCTCGCCGCTGGGCGCCAGCCTGGCCGTGTGGGCTCGGGCTGTGCGGGCCATCTCCACGAAGGGCGTGCCGGGGTGGGTGCCGCGTGCGCGCAGGACGTGCTCGCCGCTGCCGTGCGCGACGCGGATGACGTCGAGGAGCGCTTCGACCCTCACGGCCGTGCCGGCGTCGATCCCGGCCAGCAGGTCGACGACGCGGTCATAGTCCGAGGACAGGACGCGCGAGCTGGCCACGCCGACGATCCGCACCCGAGCACCGGCCCGGGTCCGGTTGAGCTCACGCAACCGGACCAGCGCGTCTCGCATCTCAACGACCTGCCACGGTCCCCACGCCTGGGCGAGCGCGCGGTCGAGGTCGATGTCCTCACCGGACACGTACCGGTCGTACAGGTCGGCGACGCGCTGGTTGTCGAGCACGGCGATGGTCGTGAACCCGCGCTCGACCAGGAGCCAGGTGGTGTCGGTGACGAAGGCGAACACCTCGTGGGCCTCGCGGGTGCTCACACCCAGGCCCACGATCACCGCCTCGCGGGCGGCCTCGGCGATCAGCTCCGGGCGCGCGCCGACAGGCTGCGTGGTGAGCCATGCGGCGACGGGAGGCGACGGGTCGGGCGGGAGGACTGGTGGCGTGCTCATACCAGCAGCCTCGTCTCTCAACATATGTTGAGGTCAAGGGGTGCGGCCGGATCACCTCAGCCGCGTCCACGGGCTGGCGGAGCTCAGGAGCCCGGTGCCGCGCCCGGCTCACCGAGCTCAGCCGAACCGGGCGAATTCAGCTGGCCATTGAGGTCGGCCACCCGTTGCTCGGCCTGGCGTGGCGATCCGATCGCCGAGGCTGGTGCTCCGGTGGGGACTCGTCGGGTGCACCGCCGTGCCGGATGGGCACGTCGTCCGTTGTGTCGTTGCTCGTGTTCCCGGCGTGGTGGCCACCGGGCCTGACCGGCCGGTGCTCGGGGCTCGGCAGGGCACCACGATGGCGACGACACGGGAGCGGACCCGCCCGATGCGGGAGAACGAGCTCGAACCCCGGCCAACGATCCCATTGGCAAGGGTTCGAGCCTCGTGCGCGAGGTGGGGCGCCTGGGGCTCGAACCCAGAACCTACGGATTAAAAGTCCGCAGCTCTACCAATTGAGCTAACGCCCCGCGCTGGCATTCTAGACCACCGCGACGCGCCCGGGGTTCCTGGAGCGCGGTGGCCGGGGCTCGGCCCCGGCTCCCATCTCGCCGAGGCGCTCCTCCGGGGTCAGCCGGGGGCCAGGAGGGCCGTGATGGTGACGATCACCGGCACCGAGACCACCGTGGTGATGAGGATGGCGTCCCGGGCCAGGTCGACGGCCCGGTCGTAGCGGATGGCGTACACGAAGATGTTCTGCGCGGTGGGCAGGGCCGCGGTGATGGTCGCGGCGAGCAGCATGGTCCCCTCCAGGCCGAGCGCGTAGCGGGCGAGGAGGAAGGCCACGACCGGTTGCAGCAGGTTCTTCAGCGCCACGGCGGTCCACAGGTCCCGCTTGTACCGGCCGCTGCCGGGGCGGCCTCCGCCGTGCAGCGAGATCCCGAACGCCAACAGCATCGCCGGAACCGCCATCGCGCCGACCAGCTGGAACGGCTGGAGCACCAGCTCGGGCAGCGGGAGGCCCGCCAGCGCCACCCCCAGCCCGAGGAATGACGCGATGGTCACCGGGTTACGCAGCGGCTGGGCGAAGACGCGCCACAGGGAACGCCGCCGCCCGGCGGTCGCCGTGTCGAGCACGGCGAACGACAGGGGCGTCATGACGACGAGCTGGAAGATCATGATCGGTGCGGCGTAGGCGGCGTCCCCGAGCACGTAGACCGAGATGGGGATACCGAGGTTCCCGGCGTTGACGTAGCTCGCGGTGAGCGCGCCGATCGTGGTCTCCGCGACGGAACGCCGCAGTACCAGCCAACTGACGAGGACGAAGACGAGCGCGGCGACCACGGTGCTGGCGACGGTGACCACGAGCGTGGGGGAGAAGACCGTTCCCACGTCGGCGGTGGCGAGCGTCTCGAAGAGCAACGCGGGAGTCGCGACGAAGAAGGCCAGTGTGGATAGCACGTCCCGACCGGACGGCCCCAGGGTCCCGGTGCGACCGAGGAGGTAGCCGATCCCGATGACCACCGCGATGACGCTGAACCCGGCGATGACGCCCTGCACCGCACTCCTCCCGTTCCTCGGCCCTCCGCTCGCCCCGGCGCCCGGAGCGGGTCAGGCCGGTGGCGCGCCGGCCAGCACCGCCCTGCGCCCCACGCGTTCGTGCCACCCCAGCGCGGTGATCGCGGTGATCACGACGACGAACCCGATCCACTGGGTGGCGACGAGGTGCTCGCCGAGCACCGTGACGCCGATGAACGCCGCGGTGGCGGGGAAGGCGAGTTCGGCGAGGGTCGCCCTGGCGGCCGGTGTCCCCCGCAGCCCCAGGTAGTACACGCTGAGCGAGATCAGCCCGGGAATCAGCGCGAGCAGGATGAGACCGACCGCGTTCTCCCAGCCCACCGCGAGGGGATCGCCCTGAACGGTGAGCACCGCCAGTGCGGCGGGCAGCCCGAGCCCGAAGCGGAGGACCGTGACGTCACGGGCTGGGATCGAACGGCTCACCACCCGCCCGAGCACGGTGCCAGCGGCCCACAGCACCGCCGCCCCGATCGCCAGCAGGGCTGGCTGGAGGGCGCTGATCTGGACGGACAGCGGGTCGGGGAAGCTGAGCAGCCAGGCTCCGGCCAACGCGGGGAGCGCGAAGGCCCAGTAGCGGGCCCGCACCCGTTCCCCGAGCAGGAGGTAGGCGGCCAGGACGGCGAACAGGGGTTGCAGCTTCTGGAGCACCAGTGGCGTGATCCCATCGCCCACCGCGAAGGCCGCGGTGAACAACGCCGTGGCCAGCGCCGAGGAGCCGACGCCGATGGTCACCATCGCCACCCGCTCCCGGACCCCGGAGCGGCGGAAGGCCCGCACGGCGCTCGGCAGGAACGGCAGCATCACCAGCACGATGATCAGGTGTTCCCAGAACACCACCGAGGAGGCGGGCAGGGTCTCGGCCAGCGGTTTGCGCAGGAGCCCGTCCGTGCCCCACAGCGCGGCGGCGCAGGCGACCAACCAGGTCCGGTCTCCGGTTCCCGAGGTGCGGGCTCCGCCCGCTGTCTCCCCTGCCGTCGTCACTCGAACACGGTAATCACCGAGGCCAGGGGACATTTCGGGCTCCGGCGCGCGCCCACTCCTCCGCCGGCGGGGCACTGGTCGACGCCCACCGCCGCTGACCAGGTACGACGGAGGCTGGACCACGCGGGACGGCGGCCGTTCCGGCCGATCGGGAGTGATGCGGGGCGCAAAGCGACAACGGTCACTGCCCGGTCCGCGCCCGCAGTGTCCCGTCCGCCGCCCTGGTCGGTCCACGACAGGGCGCGGATCCTCGGGCCCTCGTGCCGCCGGGCGCCGCCCCGCTCGGCGTCGAGGAACGCGGTCGGCCTGGGCTCGACGAACGCGGTCGGCCGGAGGCGGCCCGTCGGCCCGCCCACCGACCAGCCCTCCACCCGTGGGGTGTCCCCCGTCACGGCCACAATGGGGACGTGACTACCGAGGCCCTGACCAAGCCAGCGCTGCGGATCGGCCCGCACGCGGTCGACCCGCCCGTGGTGCTCGCGCCGATGGCCGGCATCACCAACATCGCCTTCCGGCAGCTGTGCCGCGGCTACGGCGCGGGTCTCTACGTGTGCGAGATGATCACCTCGCGCGCCCTGGTCGAGCGCCACCCGGGGACGCTGCACATGATCCGGTTCGACGAGGACGAGCGCCCCCGCTCGATGCAGCTCTACGGCGTCGACCCGGTGACGATGGGGCGCGCGGTCCGCATGATCGTCGACGAGGACCTCGCGGACCACGTGGACATGAACTTCGGTTGCCCCGTCCCCAAGGTGACCAGGCAGGGTGGCGGCGCGGCGCTGCCGTTCAAACGTCGGCTGTTCGCCTCCATCGTCCGGGCCGCCGTCCGCGAGGCCGCCCCCGCCGGGATTCCCGTGACCGTGAAGTTCCGGGTCGGTATCGACGCCGACCACACGACGTTCCTCGACGCTGGTCGGATCGCCGAGGAGGAGGGCGCGGCGGCGGTGGCCCTCCACGCCAGGACCGCCGCGCAGCGGTACTCCGGCACCGCCGACTGGACGCGGATCGCCGAGCTCAAACAGGCCGTGCGCACCATTCCCGTACTCGGCAACGGCGACATCTTCAGCGCCGACGACGCGCTGCGCATGGTCCGGGAAACCGGTTGTGACGGGGTGGTGGTGGGGCGGGGCTGCCTCGGACGCCCCTGGCTGTTCCGCGATCTGGAGGCGGTGTTCGCCGGTCGTCCGGTGCCGCCCGCTCCCAGGCTCGGCGAGGTGGCGGGGGTGCTGCTCCGCCACGCGGAACTGCTGGCGGACCACCTCGGGGAGGACAAGGCCTGCCGCGACCTGCGCAAGCACATGTCCTGGTACCTGCGCGGGTTCCCGGTGGGCAACGACCTGCGCCGGTCCTTCGGGCTCATCACGAGCATCGCCGAGCTCACCGACCTGCTGGGCAGGCTGGACGCGTCCGCCCCGTTCCCCTCGGACGCCGAGGGACCGAGAGGCCGGCAGGGCTCGGCCGGCAAGGTGGCCCTGCCCGCCGGTTGGCTGAACGACGCCGAGGACGACACCGTGCCAGCGGGAGCCGAGATCGACCACTCGGGAGGATGACCGGGCTCGCTCGAACGAGTGGGCTTCGGCGGATAAACCTGGATTACGGCACCGGAGTGTCGCGTGGCAATCCATCCATCGCACAGTGACAGCGGTGGGTGGAGGCAGGAAACTGGGCTGTGGGCCAGGAAGCGACCTCCACACGACCCGCCGTCGAACTCCCGGTGTCCGTCGGCGACCGCCGCCGGAGGAGGCGGCTCCACGGCTACCGCCACGGCCTCTCCACCGGAGAGATGAGGGCACCCGCGATCGGCCCAACGGGAACCCGGCGGACGTCGCCACCACGGTCAGCCAGATGAGCGAAATCGAAACTTCACTGCGATGGCGCCTCAAGCGACACCGTCGGAGAGTCGACACCTCAGACATGTAGGGAGGTGTGTGCGGTGACCGTACTGCAACCCGATGTCAGCGAGTCCGGACCGGGGCGTGAGCGAGGGCAGACGGGCACGGGCGCTGCCGCCGGCTCTCGGGACGGCGGCCCCAGGCGACGCGGAGAGCGGGCGCACCACCTCGCCGACATGATCGACACCTCGGGTCTCGTCCGCCTGCACGAGTCCATCGCGGCGCTCCACGCCTCGCGGGGGCAGTGGCGGGAGGCGTACCAGCACCTGCGGTCCGCGCTCGACCTGGCGAGCACCGAGGGTTCCGAGCCCATCCGGGTACCGGAACAGCTCCGCAGGGAGGTCGACCGCCTGCGGCGGGAACACGCCGAGGTGCACGAGCAGAGCCTGCGGGACGACCTGACGGCCAGCTACAACCGCCGGTACCTCGACCAGCGCCTCGTCGGCATGCTGGCCGACCTCGGCCGGGCCGGGACCCCCGGTCGGGGGCTCGCGGTGGCCCTGGTCGATCTGGACCTCTTCAAGCAGGTGAACGACACCTACGGACACCTGGTCGGTGACCGGGTGCTCCAGCGCGTCGTCGACCTGTTGCAGGAAGGACTCCCGGGCGAGGCGTTCTGCGCCCGGTACGGAGGCGAGGAGTTCGTGTTGGTGCTGCCCGACATCGACGAGGCCACCGCCGTGGCCGTCTGCGAGACCGCCCGGGCTCGTATCGAGCGGCACCCGTGGCAGCAGTTGACGGCGGGTCTCCGGGTGACGGTGAGCATCGGGCTCGCCCACCAGCCCCGGCCGGCGGAGGGCGCCGCGAGACCTCCGGAGAACCACGAGGAGCAGTTGCTCCAGGCCGACAGCCTGTTGTACACGGCGAAGCAGTCCGGCCGGAACGCCGTCGCCTACCGGGACCAGGGCCGGGCTCGGCTCGCCGGGGCGGCC
>NZ_AGVX02000091.1 GCF_000239155.1 Actinoalloteichus spitiensis RMV-1378 | reverse complement strand
CTGGAGCGGCTGGCCGAGCACCGCCGCGTGTGGCAGCATGGGATCGCGGTCCCGCCAGTATTGGCGTTCACCGAGTCGTCCGCGTCCGTGGCTGATCGACCGTTGACCGTGTTCGAGTACGTGCCGGGCGTGGACGCCGAGGAAGCCTTGCCCACGTTGGAACCTGCGGCGGTGCTGGAGGTCATGCGTGCTACGGGCGCGGCATTGGCGTCGCGGCACCAAGTCCCTGTCGAGGGATTCGGCGATGCTGCGAGCGGGTTAGGCACGGTGTCGGCGACCTGGAACACCGTCGTCACGAGCCGCGTGGACGCACTGCGGGACGCCTATCGCTTCGTCGACGACATTCCCGCCGCGCTGGTCAAGGCTGGGTTGGACTTGTTGGGCGGCTTGGCCGAGGAGGTATCGCCGGTCGCGCGGCCAGCGGTCGCGCACTTGGACGTGTATCTGCCCAACATTCTCCTCGGTGAAGAGGGCGGCTTTCGCGTCCTGTTGGACTTGGAGCACGTGCGGTGGGTCAATCCGGTAATGGATCTCGCCAAGCCCGCCATGTGGATGTTCCTGATCAGCAGAGCTGGGCCGAAGCGTTCGCGGACGGCTATCGGGCGGCCGGTCCGTGGCCTGCGTGCTGGTCTGAGCGCATGGCTGCGGCAACCGGCCTGGAACTGTTGACCGGGGTGGAGTATTGGACGCGGGTCGCTGATCATGCGATGCGCGAGGACTATCTGCGACGACTGCGGGGGTGGGTTCGATCGGATGGGGCCGATCATGTCTGGTCGGCGATCAGCTCGGCAACGTGGCGGGAGTAGGCGTCCCAGTCTTGTGTGGTCGTGTCGAGCACCTGGAGCGGCAAAGGTGAAGTCTGCGCCCACCGGATCAGTTCGGCTTGTACCTGCCTGATGTGCTCGGCTCGCCTGGCATCGGTTGAGCCGAAGCTCTCCAGGTAGCGCGCCCACTTCGGTCCCCTGTGGTGCCGGGTCGATTCCACGCACTGGGCGCGGATGCGGTCATCGGGGACGCGGAGCAGGACCAAGTGCACTCCGAGTGCGGCGAGGCGCTGCTCAACGCTTGTCAGGACGTCACGGCTGATCGGGAGCCCGTACATGGGGGCATCGAAGCCGAGCCCTTCGAGCAGGCAGGTCGGGGTCCACGCGGACGCGAAGCGGTGTTTGGGGAGCGTGCTCGCCTGGAATCGGCGATTGGTCTCTTCGAGGAAGGCGGTCAGGTGATCCAGCCACGACAGGATGTGGGCAGCGTGCTCGTGCGGTGCGCCAGATGTGTAGGTGTGCGTGGTGATCGTTGCCGCCTGTGGCATTGCGATGAGCGATTCGCAGCCCGCAGCGACCAGGCGCCCCAAGCTGCGCTGGTAGACGGAGGTCTTGCCCGCACCCCACACTCCGGCTAGTACGCATCCCCTCACGTCTGGGCTTGCCGGTAGGCCGTCGCGGCGATGCGCGGCAACTCGGCCGGATCGGTCCAGGCCAGCGGGAGCACGGGCACAGTCTCGGGCAGACGTTCCCACAGGTCGTCGCCCCCACTTTGAGCGTCGGGTAGGGCGTCGCTGAGGTGCGAGCGGAGGTTGAGCCAGTCGTCGGCGAAGAAATCCTCGGCGCCGAAGTCGAGGTGGTGCCGTACGAAGTCCCCATCTCGTTCCCCGGCCGATACCTGTGCCGAGCGGGTGAGGATCACGAGCTGGGCGACCTCGGTCACGGGCGCGGTAGATCGGTTGAACAGGGTGGCGAGTTCCCACGGCGTGAGTTCGATCTTGCCGTCCACGAGGTGTCGTCCTCGGCTGGGCTCGAAGTGGTTCAGCGCGGCCGTCAAGGTCGGCGAGCCGCCGATGCCTTCCGGGGTGAAACGGGCGGCTAATGGCACGCCAATGGCGTGCCAGCGCCCAGTACCGGTGGGGATGAGCGCGGTGCGATCGTTGGATACAGGACGCGCGCCGTGGTCTTCGATCAGGTGCGTGAGCGCCGTGGTCTTGCCGGAACCGGGATGCCCAGCTATGAGCAACCCACGTCCGTCGATGTCCACCGCTGCGGCGTGCACGCAGCGCCCTCCCCGTACTTCACCGCCGCGCATGACGAGTTGACGCACGACTCGGATGCCGATCGTGGCCGCTACACGGGCGCGTTCGGCGGCGACAAGCACGAGTCCAGGGGTTCTGATGATCACGTGGTCCGAAGCGTGCTCGGGAAGCAGAATCTCGCGGTCTTCAGTGATCCAGACGCGATAGCGCTGCTCCGGGTGACTGGTGCGCACCGTGGTCGGCGGCTGATCGGCGAGGGACTGCCGGGCTTGGGCGACGGTTGCAGCGACGCGCCCGACCGAGACCGTCAGGTGCGGCTCGTGGTCCCCGGCTGACACGAGGAACGGGCTCACGTAGTGGCGCATTGCGGCCTGAATTTCCTCGGACGCGCTCAGGCGGCAGACGCAGGTCCCGAGATCGAGGAATCGCGAATCCATCAACGTCCTTCCGGTATGACGGCGGTGCTCTGGCGCAGCCAGCGCGGTTGTCCTGGTTTGGTGGTTTCCGGGTCGCCCAGGGCGTCCTGATCCGCGTGCTCGGTTAGCCATCGGGGCACGCCGGCGCAGTGGTTGTCGACGGCCGGCTTCGCACCTGGTGGGAAGGTGGCGAGCCACGACCGGCAGTGCCGCACCAGTCCAGCGCCGATGCGCTGCCAGGACAACTCCTGCTCAATGCAACGGCGGCCCGCCCGCCCGATCTGGTCGAGCGCGGCAGGGTCGCGCAGAAGCGCGGCGATCCGTGCGGGCCACATGTAGAGGTCGTCCTCCACGATCACGCCGGGATGCTCGGTCGGCAGCCCGGTCACGGCTTCGCATGTGCCCAGCACGGGTAGTCCGGCGCCAAGGTAGTCGAGGACCTTCATTTTCGCGCCCGATCCGGCGGTCAACGGGGCGAGCGCGATGGTCGTTCCTTTGAGTGCTTGGTTGATCGTGTCCACGCGCCCGGTGAACTCGATGCCCTGACCGCCGCGGGCTAGTGAGGCAGGTCCGCGGCCGACGATCCGCATCCGAACGTCGAGGTCACCCGCGCGCAGTGTGGGCAAGATCGTGGTGGCGATGGCGTCGACCGCTCGCGCGTTGGGCTGGTAGTAGAGATTGCCGACGAAGACCAGTGTCGCGACGTCGACTTCTGGTCCCCAGCAACGGCGCTGGTACGGGTCCGCGCCGTTGGGCAACAACGCGGTGCGCGGCGCGGGAATGCCTGCCGTGGCTGCCATCGCTTGCTCGTTGCGCGTGGAGACGATCACGTTGTCGGCGGTGCGCAGCGCGGTGCGCTGTGTCGTCGCGTGAGTCTGCACGATCTCTGGCGGCTCGCCGACGCTGGCCGCTACGGCAGCGTCGTCGTCGTGCATGTCGTAAACCAGGCGCGCGTCCAGCAGCCCGGCCAACTCACGTCCGATGGCCACGAGCGCTTCTGCTTCGCACTGGACAAGAAAATCCGCCGCGTCCATCCCGAGAACCCTCGCAAGGGTTGCGGGAGCGTAGAAGTCGCTCGGATGGACCAGCGCCACGTCGAATGGCCAATCTTTCTCCGTGCCGTACTCCGCGCCGCGATCACACAGCACCACCGTGACAGCGGCGCCCGCTTGATGGCTGTGTTCAGCGAGGGCCAGAACGCGGGCCGGGGTGCCCGCCAGTGCCCGACCACGCCAGACATTCGGGGTGTCCAGCAGAAAAACGAGGTTGGGAACTGCCGCGCTCATGATGCTTTGCCCTCCGACTCGTCAACGCGTGCACGAAGATCAGCCGCGATCGTTCGCCGAATGCCCTCCCGCAACGGGGTGTGCGGCCACCACGGCACGATCCGTCGCAGGCGCTCCGGATTGGCGCAGGACACAGGCCGCGACCGATGCCGAAGTCGCTCGGGATCGACCCGTGTTTCCAGGTGCCTTCCGGTAAGGCTCCCCACAAGCTCGACCAGTTCTCGGCCAGCAACTGGAACTCCAGCGCCAATGTTGAAGATCCCGGCACATGGGGTGCGCAGCAGCGCTAGCAATGCCTCGGCGACATCATCGACGTAGACGAAGTCACGGGCGGCGTTCAGGTCGCCGAGGTCGAGCGTCTGGCCGTGCCGTGCCTGCTGGAGGACTTCAGGAAGCAGGTGCGGGTGCGGATCACCGGGTCCGTAGACGTTGAATAGACGGGCGACTACCGCTGTGCAGTGGCCGAGTCGGTCCGCCTGGTCCTGCAACAGCCGTTCGCCGAACAGCTTGGACCAGCCGTACACGCCCTGCGGCCCCACTGGATCATCCTCGTGATGCGGGCTCTCGCTCGCGGCGTACACATCGGCAGTCGAGGCGAACACCAGCCGTTGGGGCGGGTGAACGACGCAGGCATCCAGCACGTGCTGGGTGCCCAGCACGTTGATCGCCAATGTTTCGGCGGGCGCGCTGTCACAGACCGGAATGAAGTGCTGCGCGGCCAGATGCACCACAGCCCACGGGCGTTCGGCTGCCATGAGCTGTACCAGCTCCGAACGCTGGCGAACGTCGAGCACGTGACGCTGAACCTCGGCGCAGTCGCCGAACTCGTCGAGCCGGTGCAGCGTGCCCGCGCTTCCGTCGTCTACCGCCACGACGCGGAAACCCCGTGCGCGCAGCACTCGCACGACGGGCACGCCGATCAAACCGGCTGCACCCGTGACGAGCACGGCGTGAGGCGCGATGTCACTGGTCGTCGAGGGCATGGCGTCCTTTCCCCGGAGCGGCGCGGCCACGGTCGCGCGGCAAGCCGTCTGAGTGTCGATCATGTCGTAACCCTGTCGATTGGTGCGGATACTTTCCGTGCTCTCCTGGCTCGGAGGTTCCGAACCGCAGCTCCTCGATGGCTTTAAGCCCGGCGAGGCGAACGGCGTTGGGGACTGTGGGGGTGTCGTCGTGAAAGACCGGTCTGCGCATGAGCGATGTCGACAACGTGTCTTGCACGTACGGCCGCACCGGGTTGACGCGCTCCACAGGGTCGTCCGGGTCGACCGTGGGCCAGGCGGGCTCCTCGTCTGGCTCGGGCTGGTGATGCTTGCCCATCGCTGCCTGTCCGAGGTCGTCAGAAGGTGGAGCCGTATATGCGCGGGCGAAGCGCGCGGCGGCTTTGGCAGCCCGCACGTCTTTGCGCCAGCACGAGCAGGACCACCAGGCACCCCAGAGCAGGAGCGTTGCGAGTGGCGTCAGCGCAAGCCACGTCCAGACAGTCACGCGCATCACGTCAAGTCCGCAGAGCACGTCGTCACGTGTCGCGTCGCGAGCCGAAGGCGCCCATCGGCTAGAAGCCCTCCCGCAGCCGATACGCCAGCCGCAATTGCGGGCAGGGCCACGGCTGTTCGCACTGCGTGCAGCGGGAGCCCGGCCGTGCGGAACCGGGCCAGTGCACCAGCAGGGCCAGGCAGATCAGTTCGTAGAGCCGTACCGGCTCGGGCACGGCAGACGACACAGCGCTGTGCGTCGGACTGTCCAGCGGTGCGACCATCAGCCGGGTTGTTACCGGAACCACCCACTCCCGTCGTTCGCGTTCGCGGTCGTATGGGTGGCACCTGGCGTCGGGGCTGGGGGAAGCCATCGAGCGGTGCTCGGTTCGGGGTGCCCGATGTGCCCTTCGGGGAGAGGGCGTTTCCCGGCGCCAGGTGCCTTGTGGATCAGGGAACCGGGTGGGCGCGGATGTGCGTCACGATGTGTTCACAACTGCCACACCAGCAGTCACCGGCCGTTATGCTGATCGAGTCAGCACTTGCAGGGACACTCGGAAGAGTGATCGACATGGCCCGCGAACCGGAAACCGTCGCCGAGAAGCGTCGCGCCCTCGGCGCGCAGCTCGCTGCGTTCCGGCAGGCGGCTGACCTCACGCAAGGCCAGTTGGCCAAGGCTGCATTCTGCGACCGCACGACCGTCAGCCACATCGAGAAGGGTCGTGCCCGCGCCGACGAGCGGTTCTGGCAAGCCTCCGACGAGGCCGTCGGGGCACGAGGTGTATTGCTGGCGGCCTTCCACGATCTTGTGGCGACCAAACAGGCCCACGAGCAGCAGGAACAGGAGGCGAGGCTCGCCGAAGCCCGCGCCCGTGCCGAACGGCTGACGCCCACCGGCTCCTCGGCCGCGCCCGCGTCACCAGTTCGCGAGGACGTGGCCCCGGTCGATGGTCACGCCCCGTCCCTCCGGCTGGACGGTGCCTATGTCGAGACCCTGCACAGCCGTATCCGCGAGTTGATTGACCTCGACATTCAGTTCGGCGGGGACCAATCCTCCGGCGTAGCCCTCCAACTCTTCCGGTCAGTCCACCGCAAGCTCGGGGCCAGCCAGTGCGACCCCGCCATTGAACGCGACCTCTACGCCGCAGCCGGGGAACTCGGCGAAGTCGCGGGGTGGTTGCTCTACGACGCGGGCAAACACGACCTTGTGCGCCGGATCAACCACGAAGCCTTGCACCTGTCGCGCCTGGCGGGTGATCACAGCATGGAACTGTTGATCTTGCAGAACATGTCCATGCACGCCGGTCACCTCGGCCGACCGGTCGAAGCCCTGCGCATCGCTCGCATGGTGTTGGAGACGAACACGCTCTCACCCCGGCTGGAAGCGCTCTTCCGCACCCGCGAAGCCCGCGCGCTGGCACTGGCCGGGGACGACACGGCAGCCGAACGCACGTTCCACCAAGCGCACTCCCTGTACCTGGACGGCGTGCGCGACGACGACCCGGCATGGGCTTGGTGGATCAACGACCGCGAGCTGGCCTGGCACGAAGCCATGATCCAAGCGGACTCGGCCGACTGGTGTTCAGCCGCCGATACCTTCCAAGGCTCTATCGAGGTCACTCCCGGTCGGGAAGTCCGGCGCCGCTATAACCACCTGGCGTCTCTGTTGGACGCGCAGATCCGAGTGGCGGCCTGGCGTGACGTGGATCAAACGATTGAGCGCGTCATGCCGTTTGTCGATGAGGTCGGCTCGACGCGCACCGCTACCACGCTGCTGGGTGCGCTCGGCCAGCTCGATGCCACGCGGGCAACCCCCTCGGTGCGCGATGGGGCTGGGCAGCTTCGAGAAATCCTGGTTGACGCGGGATACGGACGCTAACCAACGCTGACCACTGCGCGAGCGACTCCGGCGATATCCGCCGGACGTACCCGGCAACACCCACCCACGATGCGCGCCCCCGCTTCCACCCACTGGTGGGCAAGATCGCCGACGAACCGGGACGGCCCGATCCACTCGTGTCGCTGGTGATCCCAGCCTTCGCCGCTATTCGGGTAGACGATCACAGGTTTGCCGGTCACCTCGCGCGCCATCGTCACAGCCGCCGTCGCATCGGCAGGAGCACAGCAGTTGACGCCCACCGCCACGATCTCCGGCACGTCGACCGCGACCGCGAACGCCTCGCCCATCGGCTGTCCCGCTCGGGTGTGCTCCCCATCGATGTTGTAGGTCAGCCACGCGGGCACACCCAGCCCGTCAACCAGGCTCACCAGCGCTTCGGCTTCGTCGATGTCCGGCACGGTCTCCAGCGCCAACACATCCGGGCCGGATTCGGCCAGCACCTCCAGTCGAGGCCGGTGCCAGGCTCGCAGCTCGGCCACGCTCAACCCGTAGCGGCCTCGATACTCCGATCCATCGGCCAAAGCCGCACCATAGGGGCCGACCGACGCCGCCACAAACCGCTGGCGCCCGTCGCTCGCCACCTCGTCGCGGGCAGCCTGCGCCAGCTCAACGCTGCGTCGCAGCAACCGCGCGGCCTCCTGGCGCCCGGTACCGCGCGAGGCGAACCCCTCAAACGACGCTTGATAGCTCGCCGTCGTCGCGATCGACGCACCCGCCCGAAAGAACGCCGAGTGAGCCGCCTTGATCTCCTCTGGCGCATCGTCCAGCAACCGCGCAGACCACAGCACATCCGACAGGTCATGCCCGCGCGCCTCCAACTCCGTCGCCAGACCACCATCCGTGATCAGCACGGAGCCCTCCGGTACCGCGAAACTCACGAAGCCACCCTAAGCCCGAACGACGCGTGGCCCGTTCCGCTCAACGTCGTACGGCCAGTTCGTCTCACACAGCGCCGCTCGCCGTTCTGGAGAGCCGCGTCCTTCGCGCCAGCGGCGGAGCACTCGGCGGCCGTAGTTGTTCGTCCCGGCGACGCGATCCAGCTCCGCGCCGGTCGGAGTGCGTCCCTTAGCACGTTCGGTCTGGTAATAGGTCCACATCCTCTGCTCCGCTGTCGGCTGCTCCGGCGAGCGGGACTCGGCCGAGACCACCGCGAGACTCACCGGGCGTTCCGTCTCGCCGGTCGTCTCGATGGTCTCGGCGGTCTCGTTTCCGGTCTCGCGGGTGGTCTCGGCGCGGTGGCGCTTGAGCGCCCGGTTCAACAGCTCGACCGACAGCAGCAAGGCCAGCGGCGGGCACGCGGCCACCGCAATGGCGAGCACGCTCAACTCAGGCGCGGCGGCGATGTTGGCGCACAAGGACAAGGACACCCCGAGTAGGAAGGCCACCCAAGCCGACCACCGGCCGCTGTCACGTGTGCTGTGCCCGGTCTTCCACAACTCAAGGGTGGCGGTCAGCAACAGCCCGTCTACGATCAGCGGCCAGATTGCCGCCGTGATCTCGTCGGCGCCGAACCGCAACGCGAACTCGCGCCCGTGCCGGTAGGAAGCGTAGGCGGCGCCGAGACAGACCAGCGCCACGCACACGCACTGCACGCCCAGCGCCCGACTCCGCTGGGAAGGCTGCGGCTGATCGTTCGCTTCGGTGGTCACCGCTGACCACCACCCACACGACGAGTGCCTACCGGCTTGATCCGAATCTCAGGCCCCTCAGCCGTGAGGGTGTTCGTGTTGTGAAGCGTTAGGCCCACCACCCGTGACCAGGGAGAACGGTCCAGGTCAAGATCATATCGACAGTCGGTGTCCATGACCTTGTCCCTGAACTCCTGCCTACCGTGGTCACATGGCGACCACCAGAACAGGACGAGGACGAGCACGCGGCAGCATCCAGCAGCACGACGGCTCCTCGCCGGTGCGGACCTTCCCCGGAGTGGACCCGGTGACGGGCAAGGACCGCTATCCCCCTCCCCGGCCCGTGCGGGGTGCTGGCCGAGCAGCACAACAAGGGGCGGACCAGGTACTCACCCGACTGCTGCTCCCGGTCGAAACGGACACGGAGATGCTGGAAGTCCACACCAGCTTCGGGACGAGCGAAAGAGCGGGCAGGAAGAAGACCGCCAAAGCCCACCAGACCGCCGACTGGCACTCGATTCAGTAACCGTACCGCTCCTGGGGACGCCCGGAATCGGGCTGTGCGACGCTGCGAGAAACTTGGCACCGAGTTCAGCAATCATTACGCGACGCAGCCTCGTCTCGCCCCTACTCCCCCGCCGCGATTTCACACCGCGACGAACGGCTCAGCACTGGCCAACCCAACCCCCATACATGCCCTTCACCACTACTCCGCAACCGGGCTGCTCACAGTGGGAGGATCTACGCACTGGCGCCGGCCGCCCGAAGCATGGAGGTGATGGAGCGCGCACTCCGCGTCTACGCCGCCTGGTTGTCTGAGCCGACCGCAGGGCAGCCGAGACCTTGGGCAGCCGCCCGCCCAAACGCACGCCATTGCCCTCGTCCGAATAGCAGAGCCGACGTGACGGTACACGCAGCACCCACGGCCGGCGGCAGCTGGCACCGCTTGTTCTTCCACGCGGTAAGCGTGTGAGAACCGCCGCTTTTCCCCTTCTTTCCGCCAGCTCCCCGCCGTGCTTACGGACCCGTAAGCTGCCGAGCATGACGAAGCGCCTGGACTGGAAGACTCACGGACAGCGCACGGTCTACGACAACCGGTGGGTGAAGCTGGACCTGGTCGAGGTCGAGCCGCCGGACGGACGGCGCTTCGAGCACCACGTGGTGCGGCTGAACCACGTCGTGGTTGCCCTGGTGGTGAACGAGCGCGACGAGGTGTTGACCCTGTGGCGCTACCGCTTCGCCGTGGACCAGTGGGGCTACGAGGTGGTCGGCGGCCTGGTGGAGCAGGGCGAGGAACTGGCCACCACCGCCGCACGGGAGGTGGAGGAGGAGACCGGCTACCGACCCACATCGGCGCCGGAGCACCTGGTCTCCTTCCAACCCCTCCCCGGGATGGTCGACTCTCCGGTGGACGTGTTCGTGATCCGGGGCGTGGAGAAGGTCGGTGAGCCCACGGACGCGGAGGAAGCAGCGCGGATCGAGTGGATTCCGCTGGACCGACTGGTGGACCTGGTCGGGCGAGGCGAGGTGCTGGGCTCGGGTGCCATCGTGGCGTTGCTCTACTACGCCGCCTCCCGGCCCGGCGGGTCAGTCCCGCCCGCCGCTGGGTAGTTCGAGCGCGGCGAGGCGCTGCCGTTGCCGGTCGGACCCGATCTGGGAGGCGAGGCGCTTGGCCTCTCGCGCGTGGCGTAGCGCCGACTCGCGATCACCGGCGGCAGCGTAGGCGTAGGCGAGGTCGACCAGCATCCCGGTGTGGCCGCGCACGGTCCTGCTGCCGGTGTCCAGCTCGCGCACCGCGCTCTCCAGATGGTTGATCGTGTCCTGATCCCCGAGGCGCAGCAGGGCACTGCCCCGCCACCGGGCGAGGTGGCCGCTGTTGAGGAGCAGGAACGGCAACTGGGGGTCTACGGGGTCGGCTGGCAGCAACTCCGCCGCCTGGTCGAAGGCTCGGAGCGCGTCGTCACGACGTCCGGCGGCGGCCAGGCCCTCCCCGTGGGCGGCGGCCAGCCAACTCGACAACAGGGGCGCGACGTTTCCGGCCGCGACTTCCCGGGCGTAGGCCATCAGCTCCACCGCCTGGCCGATCTCTCCCAGGTCGATGAGGATCACGGCCTGCTGGGCGGCGGCGTGCGCGAGCAGGTGCGGTGCTTCGGCTTCGCGGGCGGTGACCTTGGCGTCCTCGTGGTAGCTCCAGGCCCGCAGCGCTGAGCCCCGGTCCAACGCGGTCCACCCCGCGAGGGTGCGGGCGTCGGTGAGGATCGCCGAGAGCCGGCGCCGGTGCTCGCTGCTCACGCTGAACCCGCGCAGCTTCTCCATCTGCCGCACCTGGGCATCCAGTTGGTCCAGGACGGTGAGGGCACCGAATTTCAGGTCCGCGCTGCGAAGGTCGTTGATCTGGCGTTGGAACAGCTCCAGAGTGGAAGTGTCGAGGTTGCGGGCGAGGCTGAGCCGTTCGCGGAGCTCCTCGGTGGCCTCGTTCACCGGCGCGGCGGGAAAACCGAGTTCCTCGTTGCTGCGACCGTAGATCTCACGGAAAAGCCGTTGGTAGTCCGGGTTGGTCACCTGGTCGTGCCCGTTTTCCCAGCGGGAGAGCATCACCCGTAGCGCGCTCTCCGAAGCGACCGCGATGTTGAGCCGGTGGGCGCGGCCGGTGAGCAGGCGGATGACGCTCTCCTGGGTGCGCCCCTGTTCCCGGCGGACGGCGCGCAGCTTGCTGGGCGGGCGGGCGTGGTGTCGTCCCGGCATGAACCCTCCGGTGGGTTTACGCGTTCTGACCTGCGGAGTTAACTCGACGTAACTCGTGTCGGGTTACGTTCCGACACTGATGTGAACCCCTTTCCAGACGGTTTTCTTGCGTCATGCACGGGAACCAGGAATCCGGCGGGCGAAGCGGTCGACTATTCCTTGCCCTTGGCCGGGGAATCGCGGTTCCTCTCCAGGTCGGTCAGGCGACTGCTCAGGGTGCCGATCTGCGCCCGCAGGCCCCGCAGTTCACGAATCACGGTGTGCAGCAGTGGAATCACCGGATCCTCCACAGGTTTGGCCGACGGGTCACGCTCGGGCGGCGTTTCGCCGCGCAGTACCGCTGTGAGGTGCTGCGGGTGCCAGTCCAGCGCCAGCGAGAGTGCCTCCAGGGTCCGAGGATTCCGGCGTCGCTGAATCCTGCCCTGCTGGATCTCACGCACGATGGCCAGCGACACTCCCGATTCCTCGGCGATTTCCTTCTGCCGCAGCGACAGTTCCCGGGCGCGGGTGTTCACCGCGTGCGCGACCGCAGCCCAGTCCTCTGCCACATCCGCCTCCGTGCTCCGCCTCAGCGCTGACGTTAGCGGCCAGCGGGACGAGGAAAAGGAACACGCGATGCGATCAGCGGTAATCGACACCGAATCAAAGCTGATGTCAGCCATTCCACGAAGGGCGGGTGACGAAATGGGCACACCGAGTAATGCCGACAACACGTCCGGCAGGCTCTTCTACACGGTTCCGGAAGCGGCACGAGTCCTGCGGGTGGACGCGGCCACCGTCTCCCGCGCGATCCGGCAGGACGACTTCCCGGCAGTCCGCATCCGAACCCGCTACGTGGCGCCGGTACGGGCGGTGGAGGACCTCGTACGGCGCGCTGTCGACTCGGGCGGCGTGGTCGACGTGTCCCGGGTCGCCGCCAACCGACGCGATGCCCGCGACTTCCACCGGGCCGGGGGTGCCGCGTGGTGAACGAGCCGGCACACGAGCCCCAGCCCCTCCACGACGTCATCGAGCAGCTCACCGCCTACGCCACCGTGCCGCACGAGGTGCTGTGGCGGGCAGTCACCGACCAGGGCGCGTGCATGGACCCGCACGGCGACGAACCAGCGTGGTCGACCTTCACCGGCGAGCCGGACGCCGACCGCGCCCTGGCGGCCGCGATCTGCGCCGGTTGCCCGGTGCGCCTTCCGTGCCTGGAAGTCGAACTCCGCACTACAGGGGGGACCACGACCGGCGTGTGGGGCGCGCTGTCCGAACACGACCGCCGCGAGGTGTACCCGCACTGGCGGGAGAACCGGGAAGGAAACGGAGATGCTGGCTGAGCTGAGCACGCTGCACCTCCTGGCCGGGGCAGGGGTGGGACTGGCCGCCGTGATGCTGTGGCGCGCCGGCACCCGCCGGGGGAAGGCCGTCGCCGAACGCGCGTACGGGCGGGTTCGCCTGCTGTCCCTGACCGGCCGGGTCGTGGTCAGCGCCGCGCTCATCGTCCTGACCCAGTGGACGGTGGTGGCAGCGCGGGTGGACACCTCGGTGCTGCTGGTCGTCCTGGGAGTCCCGGCGCTGTTCGCCGGTTACACCCTGACCCGCGCGCTGACCGTCACCAGCAACGACCTCGACCGCCGGAAGGACGGTCGGCACCGATGAGGAACCGATCCCGA
>NZ_AGVX02000092.1 GCF_000239155.1 Actinoalloteichus spitiensis RMV-1378 | reverse complement strand
CGGCACCGCCGGGGAGCCCGAGCCGCTGCGGATGGTCGCCGCCGCCGAGGCTGCGGCGTTAGTGCACGTCCGCCGCACGCTGCGTTCCTGGCTGTCCGGCGCGGGCGTCGACGAGGACAGTTCGGAATGCCTCCAACTGGCCGCCTACGAGGCCCTGGCCAACGCCGCCTCGCACGCCTACCCGGATGCGGACGGCGGTTCGGTGTCCATGCGGGCCTGGTTGGACGGGCAGGTGGTGCACGTGGAGGTCGCCGACCACGGGAGGTGGCGTCCACCACCCGCCGACCCGGGAAGCCGAGGGCGGGGCCTCCTGCTCATGGAACGGTGCGTCGACCAGGTCGAGCTCGACCGCACGTCGACCGGGACCAGGGTCGGCTTGAGCAGGGCCGTCACGCTGCACCCGACCAGCTGAGGACCACCGCGCCACGACCGCCGTGCCCGGGTACGCCTGACGGGGCGCTCCGCGCCCCGTGCGGCGGCGCCCGGTCACCACGGCGTCGCCCGTGCCCCGACGGCCGTCCGACAGCGCGAGCGGGGGCGGCAACCGGTCGCTGGCCCCGCAGCGGGCCGGGAGGCACGTCGAACTCCCTCGAGAGCGGTCGGGAGCGGGCCTGCCCGCCGGGACAGGTGGTTCGGGCCGCTCCCCCGCTCGCACTCGGCGAAGGGCGTTCCGGAAGTGGCGCGACCGTGCGTGTCCGCGTTCGGCGCCGACGTGCGTGCCGGAGGTGGCGGAGCCTACTGCCGGGCCCCGTCCACGAACCGGAAGATGGTGTGCAGACCGGTGATCCGCATCACGCGGGAGGCGTGGCGGTTCATCGCCGCCAGAATGACCTCCCCGCCCGCGGGCTGCACCAACCGGCGGGCCCGGACCAGACTGCTCAGACAGGCGGAGTCCAGGAAGGTGACCTCGGCGAAGTCCATGACGAAGCCGGTGGCACCCGAGGCGAGCAACTGGTCGACCACCGTGTCCAGCTGCGGCGCCGAGTAGTGGTCCACCTCGCCGGCGAGGCGGATGAACCCCACGTTCTGGTCGTCCAGCGTTCCCCGGGCGATCTCCGTCTCCGCGAGGACATCGCCGTCGTGCGACCCCGTTCCGTCGGGGGGCTTTCTCTCGGCGCCGTGGCCTGTCATCGACTGTTCTCCGGTGTTCGTGTTGCTACCTGGGGCCGCTGCTCTGCTCCGGCGACCTGCCGCCTGTCGAGGACAGCCTGTCACCGGGTTCCCCGTCGGCGTCCGGGCCAAACTCGGGGGCCGGTGTGGGACATGTCACTCTGGCGGGTGACCTGCCGTGTCCTCGTCGATCCCCTCCGGTGGGCTGGTCGGCTCCGCCTGGATGACGAGGATCGCGATGTCGTCATGGTCGTTGCCGTGCAGGAACTCGAAAACCCGTTGCTGCACCCGGTCGGCGACCGCCCGGGCCGGCAGGCCGCCGCACCTCGCCAGCTCCTCCTGGAGGCGCTCCTCCTCGAACATCTCCCCGGACTCGTCGCGCGCCTCGGTCACCCCGTCGGTGTAGAGGAGCAGCGACTCGCCCGGGGCCAGGTGCGTCTCGGTCTCCAGGAAGGACGCCTCGGCCAGGGCCCCCACCAGCATCCCGGCCGTCTCCAGCGACTCCACGTCCCCGTTCTGACGCAGGACCAACGGCCGGGGATGGCCACCGTTGGCGAGCCTGATCCGAGCGCCACCGCCCTCGATCGTGGTCACCGCGCCGGTCACCACCGTGGCGAACCTGCCGTCGCCGGCCTGGAGCATGACCCGGTTCAGCAGCTCCAGCCTGGCGGCCGGTCCCGCGGACACCAGGGACGCGGTACGCAGCGACTGCCGGACCTGACCGGTGAGCACGGCGGCGTCCACCCCCTTACCGCACACGTCACCGAGCGAGAACGTCCACCGCCCGCCCTCCGGCTCCTCGTGGACGTCGAGGAAGTCCCCACCGATCCTGGTGGCCTCGGCGGACGCGCGGTAGGCGGAACCGAGCGACAGCCCCGGTGGTTCGGGCAGGGCGGGCGGCAACAGCGCGGACCGCAGGGACTCGGCGATCCTGGACCGCTCCGCGTGCACCCGGGCGGCCTCCAGCGCCGTCGACACGCGCTGCGCGTAGTCGCGAAGCAGGATGCGGTCGTGCCGGCTCATCCCCGGCGAGGCCGTCAGCGCCAGCACACCGTGGACGTCGGTACCCGCCGTCAGCGGCAGGAGCATGATCTCGTCGTCCGGGTCGTCGCACGCGGCGGGCAGTGACCGGGCCGAGGGAACCTCGGGCAGCAGCTCGGCCAGGAGTTCCTGGTCGTGTTCGCCGGGGGTGCCCGCGTGGTCGCCGAGGGGTTCCGCCGTGGGATCCGCGACGGCGGAGAGGCGGCGGAGCACCGCGCTGCGCCGGGTCCGGCGGAAGGTGACACCGTCCTGGCTGGCCGTGGCCACCATCGCGGCGGCCCCGTCGCTCATCGCCGCCGCGCAGTGCCCGGCGATGCGGCCCACGGGGAGCCGTGCGGCCAGCGACAGCACGCGGCCAGGGCTCAGGGTGCCGGCCAGGGCGGCGCTGGCGTGGGCGAGGAAGGACTTCCGCCGCCGCTCAGCGAGCAACGCGTTCTCCCGATCACGTTCCGAGGTGACGTCCCGGACGTACCAGGCGGTCAGCCCGGCGGCGAGTGTCACGCTCCGCCCCAGCAACTCGTGGTCCCGGTGGGCCGCGCAGAAGTCGCGGCGCTCCTCGGTGAGCGCCTCCCGGAGGGCGGGTACGGCGCACTCGTCCAGGCGGGCACCGGGGAGCACCTCCGGGAGGAGCTCGCTCGCCAACGGGTTCAACCGGCGGACGACGTTCTGGTCGTCCACGATCAGGATCGCGTCCGTGCAACCGGCGAGGAGCACGTCCAAGGCCCCTGTCGGCAACGACAGGGCTTCTACCTCGGGGTGGGTTCCGTCGTGGCGACTCGCGGGCTCCTGGAGTCGGGAGCGGTCCTCGGTCGTGGCCGCGCCGTTAACGCTGTCGCGAGACACCATCATGGTGGGTGGGCTCCTCCCGTCGAACCCCGAGCCTAGCCACACCCACCGTGTGTTGCTCGTAGGCCCGTGCGCTCGATCCCCGTCCGACTGTCGGACGCGGTGGCATCACTCCGGGAGGATGCCGAAGGACTCCCGGGCGCGCTCCAGCGTGGGATGAACGGTGAGGACCCGGTCGAGCCCGGTCACCTCCAGGGGCCGGACCACCGTGCGGGAGTCGGCGACCAACGCGAACGCCGCCGTCGCGGGCGCCTCGTGGCGATGGGCGTCGACGAGGGCGGCGAGGCCGCTCGACCCCAGGAAGTCCACGCGGTCCAGGTCGAGGATGACGCGGTGGCCCGCGTCCAGCAGGCCGAGGAGCTCCTCCCGCAGCCGGGGCGCGGTGAGCATGTCGATCTCGCCGCTGGCCCGCACCACGACGCCGCCCTCCCCGCAGGGCTCGGTGGCGAGGGTGAAGTGCGTGTGCTCGTCCTCGGCGGTACCGGGCTGGCTGGCCTGCCCCTGAGCGTCCCGCTCCGCGTGATCATGCATGGTCATCGTCCGTCCGTATCTCTTCCGACCGGTGGCGGCGGTTCGTCGCCGGAGTCACCGGGACCAAGCGGAGGCGACCGCCACCCGGAGGGTGTACGGGGCGCCGAACGCGCTGGTCCCGAGCGGCTCAGGCTGCCGGACCAGCCACAGGGGGCCGTGCCGGGCCTGATCAACTGAGCTACCGCTGCCCACCGTATGTGGAAAATCGATCTTCCGACAAGTCGTGCGGATGCATGTATACCGCCTGCCGTACCGACGCGCCGGAGGCAGCCCGACCCAGGCCATCTGCCCCTATTTCCTCGGCGACCGGCGGTTGAGCACCTGGTCCTCGGACCCAACCACTCCCGCGCTGGCGGAGCAACCGCTGCCGCTATGGCGCCCGACACGTCGGGCGGGTGGGCCGCCCCCGTCCTGGGCTCCGCGACCCCTCGTTCCGGAGTCGTCCCGAGGCCGGACCGGAGCAGGGGAGCAGCGGACGGGTTCGCCGGCTCGGTGGGGCAGACGTCACGTCCCGGCCGCATGACCGGGACGCCCTGGCCGAGTCGAGCCGCCCGATCCCTGGTCCACCTCCCCACACACCCGGCGGCGCCTGGGGAGGTGGACCAGCAGACCCAGGCGCTAGAGCGTGACGCCGGAGCCGGAGCCGGAGCCGGAGCCCGGGCTGGTGTCGGAGCCCGGGCCGGTGTCGCCGTCGGCCAGGCTCGTGGGCACCCGGTCCTGGCCGGAAGGCGAGACCGGGGCGTCCCCGGCGAGTTCCAGGTTGCCCACCAGCGAGTCCGTCTCCCGGACCCGCCAGCCCGGCGGCCACGTGCGGTGCGCCGTGTCAGCCGGCCGGCGGACCAGGGAGGCGCGGAGGTCGACGTCGGGTTGCGGCAGTTCGGCGGCGCCGTGGAACTCCACCTCCCGGAACCTGGCCTCGCCCGCGAAGAGCGCGCCGCCGAACCGGGCCGCCCCCCGGAACTCGCTGCCGGTGAACTTCGTCTGACCGGCGAACTGGGCGTGCAGGAACCACGCGTCACCGTCGAACCGGGACTCCTTGAACCGGGTCTCACCGAGGAACCGCGCGTTCAGGAACCAGGCTGGCGCCAGGAAGCTCGAGTTCTCGAACCAGGCGTGGCCGTCGAAGGTGGCGTCGACGAACCACGCGGGGCCGTCGAAGGTCGCTCCAGCGAACCAGGCGTAACCGGAGAACCTCGCTCCCGAGAGCCGTGCCGTGCGAGGTCGGCACCCCGTGAGGTCCAGGTCGACCAACACCGCGTGGCTGAGGTCGACGTCGAGGTCGGGCCAGAAGGTGGCCGCGGGCCGCCCCGACGCGTCCTCGGCCGGCCTGAGGTGGTTGGCGAGCACGCGCTGCACCGCCATGCGGACCTGGAGCTCCTCCCGCGCCGCCAGCTCCCGGTCCGAGGGGTAGGGCCGGTCCGACCGCAGCTGGGGAGGCACGGCGAAGGGCATGCGCAGGTACCCGCACAGGACGTCGACCACGGTCTGCCGTTGGTCGGGGTAGCACTGCCCCAGTTGGTCCAGCGCGTACACACCCGCCATGCGGACGGGCGCTCGTTCGCTACCGAGCTGGTTGGCGCCGAGCGCGTACAACTCGGTGACCGCTCGCCGGTCCGCCAGTGCAGGGCGGGGGGAGATCCGGCCGAACCGGCTGGTGGCCGGTCTGGGGGAATCGGGACCGGGGAGCACGACCTCCTCACCGTCCCGTTGCCGGTGCGGTTCGGTGGGCGCCCGTCTCGTCGGGCCGGGCATCGGCGCCGCCGTCTCCCGCGACCGGCCGCCCTCGCGGGTGGACCACCTGCCGACGAGGTAGACCGCGCCGACCAGTGCGCCGCACAGCGCCGTCAGGGCGGCGGCGCTGGCGGCGGCCCGCACCGCCTCCAGCTGCAGGCGGAGGCGGTCCGGCTCACCCACGTCGTGGGACAACCAGAGGAAGAGGACGGGGCCCAGTACGAGCAGGGCCGAGGAGGGCCACACGACGAGTCGCAGCCATCGCCTGGTCGTCCGGTCGGTGGCCGGTCGCCCGGGGCCCGCTGTGATCATGACCCCGTATGCTCGCGTGCCGCGAGCGGGATGGGAAAGCCCCGGACGTGTCATTCCCCGGTTACCGTCCGTGCGCCGGTGGTCGACACACCGCCGCGCCCGGCAAGCGGTGCGGTGTGGGTCGGAGACCGGGCGGGCACGGCCCGGTGGGAGAAGTGGCCGCCCGTAGGGCGGGGACCGAGCCCGCGTCCTTCGCCGTCCTCGTGGGCTCTGCTGGGGACCGCCCCGGCCGACCGGGTGCGGCACGGGTCCCGGCGCGCCCCGGCTCCCGGAAGCCGCCCGCGCGGGTGGCCGAGAAGGCAACCGCCCTCCCGGTGGGGTGGCCCGTGGCGAATCCTCGACCGCCCCGAGGCGGCCGGACGGCCACCGGCGCTCTCCCGGCACGGCGGTCGCCGACGCGACGGACCCGATCCCGGACTGATCACGGTAGGTGATCACACCGGAGGAATGGGCCGGGAGGGAGTGGGGAAACCGGCGGCCGGAAAACAGGGTTCCACTGTGCATTCCGGCATTGTGGACGGAAATCCCGATCGCGCGATCTCGTCGGGTGGCGGACGATCAGGAGTGGATGCTCCGCATCGCCGTGGAAAGGCGGGAACGCGAATAGCTCTGCCCCAGGTTCGTGGCCACCGGCCCCGTGCCCGGTCCCGAGGTCGGGGGGCGTCGTCCTCGCCGTCCGTGCGGCGCGGCATGACGGCGGTGGCGGGGCGGTGGGTCGGGCGTTCCCGTGGTCGACCCGGTGGTCGGTGGTGGTGGGCGGTCGAGTGCCCACCAGAACTCTGGTGGCCCGTGGTCGGCGTCACGACGTGAGCCAGTGGGGGCCGTGATCCGCTGGTCGAGGACGTGTTCGGGTCGTCGAGCGCCCGCGTTGGTGGGGTTCCAGGGCCTGGCGAGTCCCCCCCGGTGGGGGAGAGCGGGCCTGGCGGGTCGCCGAGGTGAGCGCCATCACGGGGGTCGTCGAGTGCCTGTGGTGACCCGGGGGCCGTCGGGGGTGCGCGACGCCGCTGCCAGCCGTGATGGCAGGTTCCCGGTGCTCGCCGGGTGCGGCGTCGGCCGTCGTCGACCCGGGGCGTCCGGGGTCCTTTCCCGGGGCGGTGGAATATCCGGCCGAAGGTGGCGGTTTTGCCCTGCGGCTGGCGGTTGAATGCGCAAGAGATCGCGCACGGTGACCATTTGGCTAATTCGATCATGGTGAATGGGTGCGGCGTCACCCACACTTGCATTGATTTTGCTTTTTTGGTTACGGTCAGTCAGTACGTCACGGTTCGGTCACGACGTATGGACGCGCAAGGGATGGCAGATCGGTCTCCCTTCCGGGATCCCCCGCCCGAGTCCGAGTGGCCGAGCCTCCCCCGAGACGGACGAAAGGTCATCTATGGCTCGGCATCGCTCCCTGAGCGGTCACCATCCCTCGCCGGCTCTGCTGGAGGCACTGGCTCGGTCCTCCCGTCATGGCCGCGCAGCACATCGACTGCCGCAGCTCCCGCTGCGGGAAGGCCACAAGTCCGCGGTCGCGGGCGCGTTGGCCGGCGCGTTCTTCCTCGCGGGAGGCCCGCTGGTGGCTGGCTCCGGCGTCGCCCTCGGTGACTCCGGCGTCGACACCGACGGCCGCCTGCCCGCGCTGGAGGTCCTGCCGATCCACCGGCAGGTCGACCAGCAGGAGGAAGCCGCCAAGCTCCAGAAGAACGAGGAACTCCAGGCCAAGCTGGCCGCCGCCGAACAGGCAGCCCAGGAGGCCGTCGAGCGCCGGGCGGCTGAGCAGGCCGCGGCTGAGCAGGCCGCCGCCGAGCAGGCCGCCGCTGAGCAGGCTGCGGCTGAGCAGGCTGCGGCTGAGCAGGCTGCCGCCGAGCAGGCTGCTGCTGAGCAGGCTGCTGCCGAGCAGGCTGCGGCTGAGCAGGCTGCGGCTGAGCAGGCCGCGGCTGAGCAGGCCGCTGCTGAGCAGGCCGCTGCCGAGCAGGCCGCGGCGGACGTCCAGTTCGTCAAGCCGGCCGAGGGGCGCTTCACCTCCGGCTTCGGCGCCCGGTGGGGCACCACGCACTACGGTGTCGACATCGCCAACTCGATCGGAACCCCGATCTACTCCACCACCTCCGGAACGGTGATCAGCTCCGGACCGGCGAGTGGCTTCGGCATGTGGGTCAGGGTGCAGCACGACGACGGGACCATCACCGTCTACGGCCACATCGACCAGTCCCTGGTCAGCGTTGGCCAGCGGGTGGGCGTCGGCGAGCAGATCGCCACCATGGGCAACCGTGGCCAGTCCACCGGTCCGCACCTGCACTTCGAGGTGCACGTCAACGGACAGAAGATCGACCCGCAGCCCTGGCTGGCGGAGCGTGGCATCACGCTCTGACGGCGAGCGCAAGCGCACGAACGGCCCGGTTCTCCTGGAACGGAGGACCGGGCCGTTCGCTGTCCGCTGGCGAACTCCCATCCGTTCCCGTCGACCCGCCCGGAGCCGGCGGCGGCACCCTGGGGCGGTGGTGCGGTCGCGCTGGTACCCAGAGCTCGCGGGTCGTCCGTCCCGGCGCCGGCACCCCGGGGCGATCGGGACCACAACGACGCATCCCGGCTCCTACCGGCGGGCGGCCGGAGTGCTAGCGTCCAGTCGTGCGTGACCTGCTGCTACGGCCTCGGTGGCTGGTGTTGCACCTGCTGACCCTGGTGATCGTCCTGGCTTCGTTCCGCCTCGGCTGGTGGCAGTGGGACCGGTTCCAGTCGATTGACGGGCGCGGCCTGAACCTCGGCTACACGGTGCTCTGGCCCTTCATCGGCCTCTTCACCGCGTACGCGTGGTGGCGGCTGCTGCGCATGGAGGCGGAGCGCGCCGACCCGGCCCAGGCCCCGCTCCAGGCGGTCCTCGAGGACGACGGTGACCAGGTCACGGCCGCCGCGGCCCCGGCCACGGCACGACCGGTCTCCGCGAGGGCCGCCGCCGCCGAGGCGCAGCTCGCCCGGCTCCGATCCGGGTCCGAACCGCGGGCACCCGAGAACGACCAACCAGCACAGGACCGCGACTCCGGGCTGGCCGAGTACAACGAGTACCTGGCGGCCCTGCGTCGGGCGGACGAACGACCGGACTCCCCTGCCCAGATGGAGGCGACGTGACCTCGGTGGACAAGCAGCCGCAGACCTTCACCGTGCCGATGGGCGCGTTGACCCGGTTCAGGGTCATCGCCTACGTGACCGGGGTCTGCCTGTTGATCCTCGTGCTCGTGGCGATGCCCCTCCGCTACCTCGCGGGGCACGACCTGGTCATGGCCGTCATCGGCCCGGTGCACGGGTTCGCCTACATGGTTTACCTGGTGCTCGCCTTCGACCTCGCCATGAAATGCCGCTGGTCCCTCAAGGGCACCGTGCTGGTCCTCCTCGCCGGCACCATCCCGTTCGTCTCCTTCGTCGCCGAACGGAAGGTGACCACCCGGCTGAAGGCCGGCCAGCGCATCTGACGCATCCGGCGGACCACGGCCCCCGGCGAGGGGCTGCCCCGGCCGGCGCGACGGATGACGACGGACCGGCCGGGTCTCTGGTCAGTCGGCCAGGACGTGCCGGTAGATGTCGACCATCGTCGAGGCGTAGCTGGCCGTCGTGTGCGCCGCCGCGCGCTCCCGGGCCCGCGCCCCGACCTCGGCGGCGCGGGCCGGAGCCCGCAGCAGCTCCACGG
>NZ_AGVX02000093.1 GCF_000239155.1 Actinoalloteichus spitiensis RMV-1378 | reverse complement strand
GGTTCGTCCAACAGACCGCCCAGGCCCACCACCTCGACGGGAAGCCCCCGGGCGCGCAACGCCGAGGCGATCCCGGCCATGTCCGCCCGACGTCGTACCAGCACCGCCGTGGTGGGCGGCGCACCTGTCCGCGCGACGGACCGCTCCCACTCCGCGCTGATCCGGCTGGCCACCCACTCCCGTTCCGCCCGGACGTCCTCGGTGAGGGCGAGGCAGACGGCTCCCGGGCCGGCGTCGGCGCGGGGGCGCAGCCGGGGAACCCGCAGCGCCGGAACCGCCGCGTCCGCGTCCGCGTCGGCGGCGTCACCGTCACCGGACCCGGAGCCCGACGCGTCGCCGCCCCGCAGGGGCTCGGAGACCGAGTTGGCCAGGTCGAGCACCTCCGGCGGGTTGCGGAAGCTGGTGAGCAGGTGGTGCTGCCGAGCGGGTCGTGACCCGCCGTCCCGGTCGAGGCGGGGGAAGTCGGTGGCGAACCTGGGCAGGTTCGCCGCGCTCGCGCCACGCCACCCGTAGATCGCCTGCACCGGGTCACCGACGGCGGTCACCGGCATCGGTTCCGACCCGCCGAACAACGCTCGCAACAGGACGCGCTGGGCGTGCCCGGTGTCCTGGTACTCGTCGAGCAGGACGGCGCCGAACCTCGACCGTTCACCGGAGACGACCTCAGGGTGGTCGGTGGCCAGGCGCGCCGCCAGCGACATCTGGTCGGCGAAGTCGACGGCGCCCGCACGCCGCTTCCGGCGCGCGTAGTCGGCGAGCAGGGGCAGCAGAGCGACCCGGAGCCGTTGGGTGGCGAGGACCTGCTGGAGATCCCTCGGCAGTCCCGCGCGTTGCCGGGCTGCGCGCGGCGCGTTCTCCACCGCGTCCACGAACCGGGTTGTCCACCGGGCCAGGTCGTCGGGGTCCACGAGGTGCTCGGCGAGTTCCCCCGACAGCTCCAACACCAGGTTGGTGATGGTGGCCGGGACCTTGTCGGTGTCGATGTCCTCGGTCCAGGTGGAGACGACCCGGTGGGCCAACTGCCAGGCGGCCGTCTCCGTGAGCGGTCGGGCACCCGGTTCGACCGGGATGCGCAGGCCGTGCTCGGCGACCAGCCTCCCGGCGTAGGCGTGGTAGGTGAGGACCGTCGGGTCGGAGGCGAGGAGGGCGGCCCTGCGGCCCCCGCTCGGGTCGAGCCGGTCGAGCAGCGGTGAGGCGGCCAACCGGCGCAGCCGCGCCCGCACCCGGTCGCCCAGCTGCCCGGCGGCCTTCCGGGTGAAGGTCAGCCCGAGGACGCGCTCCGGAGCGACGATGCCGTTCGCGACCAGCCACACCACCCTCGCGGCCATCGTCTCCGTCTTCCCGGCCCCGGCGCCGGCGATCACCAGGGCGGGTTCGACCGGCGCCGCGATGACGGCGACCTGCTCGGGAGTGGGAACGGCCAACCCGAGCTCGCGTGCCAGTTCCACCGGCCCGATCAGGTCGCTGCCGCGTTCCGCCGTGACCGTCATACCCCGATTCTGAACCCCGGGCGCGAGCTCCTCACGCCGACTCCCCCGCCTCGCGCGGCCGCACCGGCCGCCGAACGCGGTGCCCTCACTCCCCGACCTGGCGACCGGACGGGTGGAGGGGGCAGCTGAACCGCGCGGGGCACCGGTCGCAGTCCTCGCTCTCGTTGACGTCGTAGCGAGGGCCACGGCTGGCCTCCCCCGCCGCGCGCACCGTGCCCAGCCACTGGCGGACACCCTCGTCGTCCAGCGGTGGTTGGGCCCGTTCCGTCGCCGAACCGGATCTGGCGTCCGGTTTGGCCACGTAGAGCAGGCGCGCGCCCCCGGGCTGGACGACGCGTTCCCCGGTCTCGTCGTCGTCCGCAGGGCCGAATTCGCTGAAGGCCCCCAGGGCCGCCGCGAGCTGGTAAACGGCCAACTGCGGGTGCTCCTCGGCGGTCTTCGCGCTGACGGCGGCCCGAGCCGTCTTGATGTCCACCACGACGGGGCGCCCCTCCGCGTCGACGTCCAGCCGGTCGACCCGACCCCGGACGAGCAGCCACGCCCCGCCGGGGCGGTCCGGGGGGATCTTGAGGTCCATCGGGTGTTCCACCGCCACCTGGGTGAGCTCGGCGCGGCTGCTGGTGAACCAGGCCAGGAACGAGTCGAGCATCGCCTCGACCCGGCGGCGCTCGCGGCGGGAGAACCAGGGCGCGCCCGCGTCGACCGACTCCCAGGCCCGGTCCAGTTCGGCGCGCAGCTCGGCCGCCGTGGCTCCCGTCGCCGCCCGTTCGACCAGCGCGTGCACCAGGGTGCCCGTCAGCGAGGCCAGCTGCGCCTCGTCCTGCCCTCCGTGGCGTTCCACCACCCATCGCAGCGGGCACCGGGTCAGGACGTCCACCGTGGAGGGGGAGACGCGCAGCGCCTCGCCCTCCGGCCACAACGGGTCGTCGGTGGAGGGCTCGCCGAGCCCGTACCAGGAGGCGGGGTCGGCTCCTGGTACCCCGGCCACGGCGAGCTCGGCGAGGGCCGCCGCCGCCCGGTCACGCCGCTCCGGATCCTCGTCCTCCTCCACCGGCGCGCAGACCACGCCCCGGAGTTCGGCGACGAGCTCGGCCAGTCCGAGGCCGCGGGGAGGCCGGAACAGCTGGCGCGGCCCCTCCTGGTCGGCGTCGGTGTCCACGCCGTCCACCTCGTCGAGGAACCGGGACGGTTGCTGGTCCTCCCCCCGCACGGCGCTGACGAGCAGGGTGCGGGTCGCCCGGCTCGCCGCCAGCAGCAACAGCCGGCGTTCCTCCGCCAGCAGGGGCGCGGTGGGGGACACCGGGACGTCGAGGGGCAACCCGGCCAGGAGGTCGACGAGCCGTTCCACGCGCAGGAGCGTGCCCCGCTGCCGGAGGTCCGGCCAGCTGCCCTCCTGCACGCCGGGGACGGCGACGACCGTCCACTCCCTGCCGGCCGCGGCGTGCGCGGTGAGCACGCTCACCGCCTCCCCCACCGGGGCGGTGGGCGCGAGGGAGTCCCCGACGATCTGCTGGTCGATCAGCTCCTCGGCGAAGGCCGCCGGTCCCTTGCCGACGCTGCGGTGGGCGAAGCGTGCGGCGGCGTCGAAGAGGGCCAGGACGGCGTCGAGGTCCCGGTCGGCCTGGGCACCCACCGGCCCGGACCGGCGGGACCAGGCGACCCACCGCTCCTGGAGTCCGCTGGCCTCCCAGGCCCGCCACAGCGTCTCCTCGACGTCGGCGCCGTCGAGGACGGCGGTCCTGGCCGCCAGCAGCACCTCGGCGACGGCGCGCACCGGGGCCGAGGTCCGCTCGTCGAGCCCGACCAGGGTGTCCCGGTCGCGCAGTGCCTCGACGAGGAGCTCCCCCGACGGCCGTTCCACGCCGGCGGCCAGTGAGAGCCGGCGGAGTTCACGTCGGACCCTCTTCATCGTCAGCGGATCGGCCCCGCCCAGCTGCGATCCCAGCAGGTAGGTGGCCGTGTCCTCGGTGAGCGCGTCGGGGTCCCCCGCGCAGCGCAGCACCTCGACGAGGGGCCGGACCGCGTGCTGCTGGGCGAGGGGGACCTCGCTGGCCGACATGGCCAGCGGAACGCCTGCGGCGGCCAGTGAACGCCGCAGCACGGGCAACGCGCGGGTGGCCGAGCGCACGACGACGGCCATGCTGGACCACGGAACGCCGTCGAGGAGGTGTGCCCGCCGGAACTCGTCCGCGATCCAGGAGGCCTCCTGCGCGGCGGTGCCCAACACCCGGACCCGCACGCTCCCGATGTCGTCGTGGTCGTCGGGATCGGTGCTCCGGATCGTGCCGGGGGGTGTCCGGGGCGCGCCCGCCTCGTCGCCGTCCACCCCCCGGGCTGGCACGTCCTGGTCGTTCTCGTTCCCGCCGCCGGTGCCCGCCTCGGCCGGCCCGCGCAGGTCCCGCTGCGGCCCCGTTCCGGGCAGCCGCGCGGAGAGCCGCCGCACCGCCTGGCGGACGGCGGGGGACATGCGGTGGTCGATGGTGAGGACGGTGGTGCGCCGCCCGTCCGGGTCGGCGTCCAGCAGTCCCCGGGGATCGGCCCCCCGGAACGAGAACACCGTCTGGTCGGGGTCACCGGCCAGCACCAGCTCCCGCGCGCCGTCGCCCACCTTGCGGACGAGGTGGTACTGGAGCGGGTCCAGGTGCTGGGCGTCGTCGACGAACAGGTGGCGGACCCGGGCGCGTTCGGCCGCGAGGAGTTCGTCGTCGGCGTCCAGCGCCCCCAGGGCGCTGGAGACGAGTTCCGCCGCGTCCATCGCCGGTGCCGCCGCGTGCGGCGACGCGCTTCCTGACGCGGCGCGCAGCAGGTTCACCTGTTCGTACTGCTCCCCGAACCGTCCGGCCGCGACCCACTCCGCGACGCCGTGCCGTTCCCCCAGTTCGGCCAGGTCCTCGGGGCCGAGTCCGCGTTCGGCGGCGCGCAGCAGCAGGTCTCGGAGTTCCGCGGCGAAGCCGGGATGCAGCAGTGCCGGCCGGAGGTGCGCCGGCCAGTTCGGCGCGCCGTCACCCACGTCGCCGGCCAACAGGTCGCGGATCACCGCGTCCTGGTCGGGCCCCGACAGCAACCGGGGTGGGGGGGCGCCGACGAGAAGCGCCTCGCGGCGCAGGATCCCGAACGCGTAGGAGTGGACGGTGCGCACCATCGGCTCCCGCACCGTCACCGGTGAGGCCGTCCCCCCCGCCCCGGCCGCGACCAGGCCGGTGATCCGGGACCGCAGCTCCGCCGCGGCCCGCCGGCCCGAGGTCAGCACCAGCACGCTCTCCGGGTCGCTCCCGGAGAGGATCCGGTGAGCGGCGGCCTCGGCGAGCAACGTGGTCTTCCCGGTGCCCGGTCCGCCCAGCACGCGCAGCAGACCCGTGCCGTGGTGGAGCACCCGCAGCGCCGCCTGGTCCCACTGGCGCGGCGTGCCGTCGTCCTGACGGGCGCGGACCAGGGCGGCTGCGGGCGGGCTCATGCCCCCGATGCAACCACGCCACCCCGACGGCGTGGCGCGCGCGTCCGGCGTGTCGCGCGGGGGCCTGGGCACACCGGCGGCGACCGGGACGTCCTGCGCCGAGGGCGGCGGGGAGTCCTGTGGTAGGCAAACCGGGTGAACGACGAACTGGTGGAGCGGGTCCGGGAGGTCGTCCGGTCGATTCCCGCCGGGCGCGTGCTGGGCTACGGCGATGTGGCCGAGCTCGCGGGTGCGCCGTCGCCCAGGTTGGTGGGCCGGATCCTGGCCGAGGACGGTGCGGACCTGCCGTGGCACCGGGTGCTGCGTGCGGACGGGACCGTCGCATCCCACCTCGCGGGGCGGCAGCTCGAACGGCTGCGCGCCGAGGGTGTGCTGGCGCGGGACCGGCGGGTGGACATGCGCCAGTACCGGTGGCGGCCGGCGCCACCGGGCCAGTCGGGGCTCTGGGACTAGACGCGCCCCGCCTTCCCGGCGGGGTCCCGTCGAGCCGCCGGACCACCGGTCCAACGGGGCACCGGGTCACCGGGCCGCCAGGTGGGTCACCGGGTCACCGGTCAGCTGGTGCGGAGCCCCGCGACGAAGGCCGGGAGTTCCCGTTCCACCTGGCGCGCGAGGGCCCCGGTCCTGGGCCGGTCCGGGATGCGGGTGGGCAGCCCCTCGCGCTCGAGGGGTGCCGCGGTGACCGGCCCCACGCACGCCACGAGGCAGGTGGTCCGCAGCGCCTGTCGGAGCAGCTCGCCCCTGCCGGTCCGCTCGGCCCGGCGCAGCAGGTTCGTGGCCGCCGGGGCGCTGGTGAAGGTCAACGCGTGGATCTCGGCGCGGCCGACGGCGTCGATCAGCGCGTCCAGGGGGCCCACGTCCGCCGGGTCGGTCCACCGGTAGACGCCGACCGGGATGACCTCGGCGCCCCGGCCACGGAGAGCCTCGCAGAACTCGGTCATCGGCTCACCCTGTTCCTGGACCGCGATCCGCCGGCCGGCGAGGTCCCGGCCGAGCAGCTCGTCGAGGACCTCGGCGACCGTCTCGGAGCCCGCCGTCCACGGATCGGGCAGCCCGGCACCCCGCACGGCCCCGCGCGCCTTGGGCCCCCGGGCCAGCACCTCGGCCGCCCCGAGACGGGCCAGCAGGCTCTCGCGCTGCCCACGGTCCTCGGCGGTGGCCAGCCACCCCCGGAAGCCCACTCCGGTGATCACCACCACCAGGTCCACCGGGCCGGCGAGCACCTCCGCCGTGGCGGCCGCGAGCCGCTCGTCGTCGGCGAGGGCGACACTGCGGATCGCCGGCCCGTACACCACGCGGGCCCCCCGCCGGCCCAGCAGGTCTCCCAGCTCCTCGGCCCGGCGGGCCGCCGTCACCCCCACGGTCAGCCCGAGCAGCGGGCGGTGGTCCTGCGCCATCGGTCCATCCTCGCGTCTCCTCGTCGCGCTGACCAGGGTGCCCGTCCCGTTCCGGACGCCGGACGCACCCCGCCAACGGCCCCGCTCAGGTGAAGATCGAAAATTTCACCTGAGCGGGTGGGCCGCCTAGGATTTCGGCGGTTGCGTCGTCAACGTTCGGCTGACTGGGGTGTTGGATGGACTCGGATGGCCCTGACCTGGCACGAGTCGATCTCGGTGCCCCCGGTCTGGCCCGCGTCGTCGACCACCTGCTCGGGGGAGCGCACAGCTTCGCCGTCGACCGGGAGGCGGCGGACGTGCTCGAGTCGGAGGTCCCCGGCATCCGACGGGCCGTCCACCAGACCCGCTCCTTCCAGGGACGCGCGGTGCGGTACCTGCTCGACCAGGGCGTGCGCCAGTTCCTCGACCTCGGTGCGGGGCTGCCGGGAGTGGGCAGCGTCCACGAGGTCGCCGCGGCCAGCGGGCGGCCGGCGCGAGTGGTCTACGTGGACATCGACCCGATGGCCGTCGCGCACGCCAGGCACATGGTCCGGCTGGTCCCGAACACCGCCGCCGTCCTCAGTGACCTCCGGTCACCGGCCCTGGTGTTCGAGCACGAGGAGGTGCGGGCCGTGATCGACCCGGACCAACCCCTGGGCGTGCTGCTGACCGACGTACTGCCCGCCCTACCGGAACCGATCGGGGACGTGCTCGACGGCTACCTGGACCGCATGGTGGCGGGCAGCTACCTGGCGTTGGCGCACCCGACCAGTGAGGGGTGGCCCGGCGCGGAGGGCCGGACGAGTGAGACCTGGGCGCCGGTGGTGCTGCGGACGGTGGCCGCTGTCCACGCCCTCTGGGACCGGGTCGACCTGGTGCCGCCCGGGGTGGTGCCCGTGGGGGACTGGCGGCCGGACCACCCCGTCGAGGAGGTGCGCCAGGAAAGCACCGTGCCGGTGCTGGCCGGCCTCGGACGAGTGCGCCCCGAGGCCTGAACACCGCCGAGGACGCGCGTCCTCAGAGCACCTCGAGCACGAGTTGGGTGGCACGTTCCAGCCCGGCGAGGGACTGCGGCGTGGACCGGGGGTGCAGGGCGTTGACCGCCAGCCGGAACAGCAGGGCGTGCAGCAGTGACTGCTCCCACTCGGGGAGGTGCGACCACCTGCGGATCAGTCCCGGGTCAGCTCCTCCCCAGGCGAGCCCGTCGACCACCACCACGGCGGCGGCCCACTCGGTCGGCCGCCAGTACGGCGTGAAGTCGATGATCCCCGGCGAGGAGTCCCGGCTGAACAGCACGTTGCCGAACAGGTCGCCGTGCACGACCTGCGCGCGGAGCCGGGAGCGCCGCCGGGATCCCAGCAGCACCTCGAACAGCCGTCCGCCCCGGTCCGGTTCGAGGGTGGTCTCCTCCTCCCCCCACGCCATCCGGTCGGCGACCGAGAAGACGTCCCGTCGTTCGTCGAGGAACCGGGGACGGGCGAGTCCGGCGGTGGCGTCGTGCAACCGGAGGGACACGGCGACGACCTCGTCGTGCCGGGCCTCCGGCTGCCCGGTCAGGAACCGGGACGCCGCCCAGCCCGACACGACCCACCGCCCGTCCGACGACCGCACCGACCGGGACAGCCGCAGGTCGTCGGGGTGCAGAGCCCCCAGGACCGTGGCCGTCCACGCCGCCTCGGCCGGGTTGGACACCGGTTTGAGGACGATCTCCCCGCACCGCCACACGCCGGCCGGATCCAGTGGTTCCGGCTCGTCATCCCTGGCACCGAACGCCGCACGCACGTGCAACGGCGGCGGCTCGGGGGTCACACTCACGGGTAGGCACGCTACCGTGGGTACCCCGCGACGCGGTAGAAACCCAGGTCGGCCCGGCGTGGGCGGGTGGTCGCCCTCCCCGGCCGAGTGGTCAGTACGTGGGCAGGCCGGGGTCCACCTCCCTGGCCCAGCCGAGCACACCACCCCCGACGTGGCTGGCGTCGGAGAAACCCGCCCGGTGCAACGCCGCCAGGGCCTCCGCCGACCGCACACCCGACTTGCAGTGCAGGACGATGGGCCGGTCCTGCGGAAGTTCCGAGAGGGCCTCGCCGGAGAGGATGCGGTCCTTGGGGATCAGCACCGAACCGGGGATCCGGACGATCTCGTATTCGTGGGGCTCCCGCACGTCGACGAGGCTGAACTTCTCGCCCCGGTCGAACTTCTCCTTGAGCTCCCTGGGGGTGATGGTGTGGTCGGCCGCGGCCTGCTGGGCGTCCTCGGGCACGACGCCGCAGAAGGAGTCGTAGTCGATCAGCTCGGTGACCGGCTCGGCGTTGGGGTCGCGCCGGATCCGGATCGTCCGGTAGCTCATCTCCAGTGCGTCGTACACCATCAGGCGGCCCAGGAGGGTCTCGCCCACCCCGGTGATCAACTTGATCGCCTCGGTGACCATCACCGAACCGATGGAGGCGCACAGCACGCCGAGGACACCGCCCTCGGCGCAGGACGGGACCATGCCGGGGGGTGGCGGCTCCGGGTAGAGATCGCGGTACTGCGGGCCGTGTTCCGCCCAGAAGACGCTGACCTGCCCCTCGAACCGGAAGATCGAGCCCCACACGTAGGGCTTGCCGAGCAGGACCGCCGCGTCGTTGACCAGGTAGCGGGTCGCGAAGTTGTCGGTGCCGTCCAGGATGAGGTCGTAGTCGCGGAAGATGTCCAGCGCGTTGCTGGAGTCCAGCCGGACGCGGTGGACGTTCACGGTGACGAAGGGGTTGGTCTCCGCGATCGACTCACGGGCCGACTCGGCCTTGGGCTTGCCGAGGTCGGACTGGCCGTGGATGATCTGCCGCTGCAGGTTGGACTCGTCGACCTCGTCGAAGTCGACGATCCCGAGCGTCCCCACCCCGGCCGCGGCCAGGTACAGCAGCGCGGGGCTGCCCAGGCCCCCGGCTCCGATCACCAGCACCCTGGCGTTCTTGAGCCGTTTCTGCCCCTCCATCCCGACGTCCGGGATGATCAGGTGCCTGCTGTAGCGGGCGACCTCCTCCCTGGTCAATTCCTCGGCGGGTTCGACAAGCGGCGGTAGCGTCGCCCCTGGCATTGGCTGTCCTCCTCGTCACCGGCGAGACCGGCACAGTGTGCCTTTCCGGGGGAACGCGCGGACACGCCACCGGAATTCCCGTCCCACCCAGTGGACGTCACCGGCGCGCAGAGGGGCGGAACCAGCCGCCGCGCACCCGGGGAAGGATCACTCGACGGTCGGGTACGGCCAGCCGTTGGGCTTGCACACCTTGCCGTCCGCCGGGATGGCCTGGCCGCCCTGCCCGGTGCCCTCGATCAGCTCGTGCAGCTCGTCGTTGCTCGTGCTCCAGCTCTGCTGCATCATCACCGGCGCGAGCCCGCCGTCCTCATAGCACGGGACGTGGCCGTGGCCGAAGTAGTGGCCGACCTCGTGGTTGATCAGGTAGGCCTGGTACTGCGCGACCGCTCCCTCGAAGGCGCGGCTGCCGCGAACCCAGCGGGCGGCGTTGAGGAACACGCCCTCGGGACGCCGGCACGACGCCTCGAAGTCGACGCCGCCACCGCACTTGAGCTTGGCGTGCGCCTGCGAGATCAGGATGACCCGGAAGTCGGCCTCCTCGACGGTGTCCACCCGTTGCACCGAGATGGCTCCGTCTCCGATCCAGCTGCGGGGGTCGGAGAGGGTGGCCTCCACCGTGCTCGCGTAGGCCTCCACGTCGAGGGGCACGTCGAAACCGACCTCGTACTCGACGGTGTAGCGGTGCAGGGAGTCCCCCTCCCCCACCGGCTCGGAGCGCCCGGGCACGATGTCGTAGGTCCCCGCGCCCGTCGTCGGGAAGGGGCCGCCGTTCGGGAGTTCCGCCGAGATGACGTCCGGGTCGAAGGACGGGTTGGCGTCGAAGCTGACGCTGGGCTCCGACGGTTCCGTGTTCGGGGCGCCGCCCGCTCCTCCGGTGGCGCCGGCGTTCGGCGCTCCCTCCGCCGCGTGCTCGGTGTCCTCCCCCGGGGTCCTCGCCACGTCGACCGCCACGATGATGGTCAACACGAGCAGCACGGGGAGGGCGTACACCCGCCAACTCGGCGCCCGGCGGGCCTGGGGACGACCGGGCGGGGTCTCCTCGCCGCCGTCGACGGCCTGCGATGGGGCCGCCGCTCGGTCCTCGGGCTCGGCCTCCGGGGTCCAGGAGGCGGCCAGCGGTTCTCCCGTGGTCCGTCTCGAGTCCCGCTGGTAACGCTTCTCGCTGGGGCGCCGCTGCGCCGGCCTCCGATTGTCCGATCCTCGGGAGGTGGGCCGGGGGCGGCCGGGACCACCGGCGTCGGGGTTCATCGGTGCCACGTCGCAAAGCGTGCCACATCAGGCACGGAGAACATTTCCTCCTACCCTGGTGTCGGCGGCGGATGTGGGTGAATTCCCACCGTCGGGCTCCCACCGGCCGTTCGCGACGGCGTCGATCATGCCGAGGACCGCCCGCCCCACCGCCACCGGCTGTTCCATCTGCGCGACATGCCCGGTCCTGGGGAGCACGAGCAGCCGGGCGCGGGGGAGCGCCAACGCGGTTCGGGTCGCCTTGCGAACGCTGACCAGGCGGTCCTCGGCACCCCAGACCACCAGCGCCGGGGTCCGCACCCGGCGCAGCACCCGCCAGGGCGACCGCGCACCGGAGGCCAACCAGCTCCTGATCATGTGCAGCGAGGTCTCCCCCAGGGCGACGCCGGCCCAGGGGTTGCGGCCGAGCTCGGCGAGCTCGTCGGCGAGCTCGGTGAGCCGGTGGGTGGGCACGAGTTCCGGCCGGGCGAAGCACAACTGGCGCAGCTGCTCGGCGCGGCGAGCCGGCGGTACCCGGGCCAGTGCACGCCGCACCCGGGGACCCAACACCGGGAGGAAGGTCAGCGGGTAGCGGGGCTCGGACAGCCGTCCCGGGTTCGGCCTCAGGTCGGGCACGGCCGGCGAGACCAGGGTCAGGGTGCGGACCAGCTCGGGCCAGCGGGCGGCGACCTCGGCGCAGACCAGCCCCCCGAAGGAGTTCCCCACCAGGTGGGCCGGCCCCTTGGCGAGCCGCCGCAGGGTCTCGGCGAGGACGGCGGCGTGCTCGTCGAGGCGGTAACCGAAGTCGTCCGGGGGCTCGGAGCGCCCGAAACCGGGGAGGTCCACGGCGAGGGTCGGGTGTCGGACGGCGAGGACACCGGCGAGGTCGGTCCAGTTGGTGGCGGAACCGGCCAGCCCGTGCACGCACACGACGGGCGCCGCCTCCAGCGGGGAGCTGCTCGGCGTCTCCCGCACGTGGACGCGCCCCCGCCCCACCTCGACACGCCGTCCCGGCCAGGGGGGCCGTCGGAGATCGACGGCCGGTACCTCTCCGGTGAACATGGGCACCCAGGTCAGTGATCTCCTCGGGTCCGGGCGGCCACCGGCGGCTCGGTTCGGGTCCTCCTCCCCGGCCGGGCGCCCCTGCCATCGGACGAGCTGTGCCCGGGCCGCCGTGAGCTGGCTCCGCAACCGGGCGCCCCACGCGCCCCACGTCGGCACCGTCATACCTCCAGCATGCCAAGGGCGGACCGGGGCGGCAGCGCCAGCGAATCCGCCCGAACGGGTACCGCCCACCCGGACAGGTGACGCCCCCGTCCGCAGCCGTGCCGCACAACTGCGACTACCTGCGAGTAAGGTCAGGCAACTGGCGGAGCCAGGACCACCGCACGGTGTGCGGGACACGCTGGAGGCGAGAAAGACATGACGGAAACCACGCGCGAATCCGCGGAGCAGGCGGGCCGCGGGGTCCGGTTGCCCCGCACGGAGAGGCGGGCGCAGCTCCTCGCCTCCGCGCAGGACGTGTTCGTCGCCAACGGTTACCACGCCGCGGCGATGGACGAGATCGCCGACAGGGCCGGCGTCAGCAAACCCGTCCTCTACCAGCACTTCCCCGGCAAGCTGGAGCTCTACCTCGCTCTGCTCCAGCAGAAGGTGGAGGAGATGGTCAGCCGGGTGAACGCCGCGATCGAGTCGACGACGGACAACAAGCTGCGGGTGCACGCCGCGGTGGCCGCGTACTTCGACTTCGTGAACTCCGAGGACGGGTCGTTCCGACTGGTCTTCGAGTCGGACCTGCGGGGCGAGGCGGCCGTGGAGCAGACCATCGACCACGCGATGTCCCGTTGCGTCGAGCTGATCGCCGAGGCCGTCACCGCCGACGCCGGTCTCGACCCGGAACGCGCGAGCCTCGTCGCGATGGGCCTGGTGGGCCTGAGCCAGGTGACCGCGCGCTACTGGTTGACGAGGAACCGGCTCGTCCCCCAGGAGGAGGCGGTCGAGCTGATCGCCAGCCTCGCCTGGCGGGGCATCAGCGGGTTCCCCCTGCAGCACCCCTGACCCTCGCCGAGGGGCGGTCCGCCGGTCCCGCCGGCGGGCGGGCCGCGCCCCGAGGTGGGACACGGCCCGGTCGAGATCAGGCGATGCCGAACCCGACCCGCCTGGCGTCCGCGGGGCCGATCTCGACGTAGGCGACCCGCGCGGTCGGCACGACGAAGCGACGCCCCTTGTCGTCAACCAGGCTGAGCAGCTTCTGATCGCCGCTCAGCGCGTCGCTGACCACCGTCTCCACCTCGTCCGGTGTCTGCGAGCTGGTGAGGACGAGCTCCCGCGAGCTGTCCGCCACACCGATCTTGACCTCCACGCCGACCTCCGGTCGTCGATACTGAACCAACCGGGCCAGGCTAATGGAATTCGCGCCTCACCCGGCGCGCACCCGTTCGTCGTCGAACTCCCCGGTCCGGGCGCGGCGTTCGCGGTCCCCCGCGCGGTCCCGGTCCGGTTCTCGATCAGGTGACGGGCCGGCACCGCCCGTCGCCCCGGCGGGCAGCGGCTCCGCCGTCACCCCAGGCCGAGCGCCCCCATCCGCTTGGTGTGGGTGGTCTGGAGGCGCCGGAGCAACGCGCCGATGCCGGCCAGGTCCCCCGACCCCCGGATGACCAGCTCCGTGAGCCCGTCGCGCTCGGCGGCCACCCGCTGAGCCTGGGTGACGGCCTCCCCGAGCAGGCGGCGCGCCCAGAGCGTCAGGCGGTCGCGCAGGGACCGGTCCCGTTCACAGGCCGCCCGGACCTCACGTTCGGCGAAGGCCGAGTACCCGGTGTCGGCCAGCACCTCCAGGACGAGGTCCCGGGTGCCGGGGTCGAGCCAGTTCGCCACCTCCCGGTAGAAGTCCGCGGCGAGACCGTCGCCCACGTATGCCTTGACCAGGGACTCCAGCCAGGACCGTGGAGCCGTGGAGGCGTGGAAGTCGTCGAAGGGCTTCGCGAAGGGGCGCATCGCGTCCTCGATGGGGACGTCCACCGTCCTCAGGTACTCCTCGAGGCGCCGGTAGTGGCCCATCTCGGCGGCGGCCATGTTCGCCAGCGCGGCGCGGCCCGCCAGCGTCGGCGCGGTTCGGGCGTCCTCGGCCAGCCGGTCGAAGGCCGACAGCTCTCCGTAGGCCAGCACCCCCAGCAGGTCGACGACCCCGTCCGCTACCGGGGTGGCGGCGGGTCCTCGGTCGGGGCGGAGGTCCCCCTGCTCGCGGGCGGGCCGATCAGACGTGGTCATGGTCGCGGAGCCTAGTCGCGGGGCCCCTGGTTTCCCACCCGCGCGGCGGTGGCGCGCTCCCCCGCGCAGGGCCCTGTGAGCGACGCGACCAGGACGCGTGTCCGGCGTACTGGGGTTGGTTGCCCTCTCGGGGTAACCTGACGGTGATGCATGTGCCGGTCATCGCGCACCGCCAGCCAGCCGGTTCCTCGCGCGGCGGCGTTCACGAGCGGCGGTGCCACCGGATGCACACACAAACTGTGGCGGCCAGGCCGCCATGTGCACAGAGTGCGCGCACTGAAACCTCGGCCCTCCCGCGCCGGACACCGACGAGCACGTCGCTCACGTGTCGTGACCGTGGTCGAGCGCCCTGCCACAGCCGTGCGCGCTGGTACGAGAGAGGCGATCACTCTGACAACGAACAACGACACCGACACCGACACACCGGGGACCACGGTCTCCGCTGGGAACTGGTCTCCCGACGAGGTGCGCATCGACCACAGCGAGACCGGCGCTGAGAACACCCAGCCGGCCCCGCACCCGCTGCACGCGTCCGCGCCACCCGAGCCGGCGGCACCGACGTTCGCCGAGCTGGGGGTCCTCCCCGCGATCGCACGCGCGCTCGACGAGGCGGGCATCACCCACGCCTTCCCCATCCAGCAGCTCACCCTGCCGCTGGCGCTGGCCGGCGACGACGTCATCGGCCAGGCCAGGACGGGAACCGGGAAGACCCTGGCGTTCGGCGTGCCCATGCTCCAGCGGGCCGAGCTGCCCGGAGACGGCACGCCGCAGGCGTTGATCGTCGTCCCCACCCGCGAGCTCTGCACCCAGGTGACCAGGGACATCACCGACGCCGCCCGGCACCTCGGGGTCCGGACGCTGGCCGTCTACGGCGGCCGCCCCTACGAGCCGCAGATCGCGGCGCTCCGCGCCGGCGTCGACATCGTCGTGGGCACCCCCGGGCGCCTCCTGGACCTCGCGGAACAGCGCCACCTCGTCCTCGGCAAGATCCGGGGGCTGGTCCTCGACGAGGCCGACGAGATGCTCGACCTGGGCTTCCTGCCCGACGTCGAACGCATCCTCGGCATGGTCCCCGACGAGCGGCAGACGATGCTGTTCTCCGCGACCATGCCCGGGCCGATCGTGACCCTGGCCCGGACCTTCCTGCGGCAGCCCACCCACGTCCGAGCCGAGGAGGTCGACGCGGGCGCGGTGCACGAGCGGACGAAGCAGTTCGTGTACCGGGCGCACGCCCTCGACAAGACCGAGTTGATCTCCCGGGTGCTCCAGGCCGAGGACCGGGGCCTGAGCATGATCTTCACGCGGACGAAGCGCACCGCCCAGAAGATCTCCGACGAGCTCGCCGAACGGGGGTTCGCCTCCGCCGCCGTGCACGGTGACCTCGGGCAGGGGGCGCGGGAGCAGGCCCTCCGCGCGTTCCGGGCCGGCAAGGTCGACATCCTGGTGGCGACCGACGTCGCGGCACGCGGGATCGACGTGGCGGGCGTCACCCACGTCATCAACTACCAGTGCCCGGAGGACGAGAAGACCTACGTGCACCGCATCGGCCGGACGGGGCGCGCCGGCCGCGAGGGCGTGGCCGTCACCCTCGTCGACTGGGACGAGGAACCCCGCTGGAAGCTGATCAACGACGCGCTCGACCTGGGCCGGCCGGAGCCGGTGGAGACCTACTCCACCTCCGACCACCTCTTCGAGGACATCGGCATCCCACGTGACGCCACCGGCCGCCTCCCCCTGGGGCGGCGCACCCGGCCGGGTCTGGACGCCGAGCCGGTGGAGGACCTCGAGCAGAACGGACGGACCGGTCGGAACCGCCGCCGCCGGAACGGCACCACGACCCGGGGGCGGGGCGGGGACCGCGGGGCCGGCGGCACCGAACGGAACGCCGACTCGGCCGACCGGCCGGCGCCGACGCGCCGGAAGCGTCGCCGCACCCGAGGCGGGGTCGCGGTGGGTGGCGAGAACGGCCCGCAGAGCAAGGAGTCCCAGGCCGTGAAGGAGACCGGCTCGGCCGACCAACCCGCGGCTGGCGGTGCTCCGCGCCGCAGGAGGCGGCGCCGTCTGGGATCGGCCGGGGAGTCGACCGCCGCCGGCGGCGCCGGGCAGCAGGGTGAGAACGCCGGCTGATCTCGCGGGCGCGGGGATCACGAACGACCGGTGGGTGCGCGGGCGGAGGGGCGGGACGTGGTGAGGCCTGAGCGGCGGACGCGCGGGGACATCATCGTCGCCAGCCTGCTCATGGTGGGCGTGCTGGTGCTGGGAGCGGTGCTCTGGCGCACCAGCGACCTTGCCGGGACGACGGCGGAACCGAGCGTGCTGCCCCTCGTGGCCCCCGAACCGGCGGTCGCGTTGCCCGCCGGGCTCCAGGAGCTCTGGCGGGCGGACAGCCCTGCGACGGGTTCGCCGGTGGTCGCGGGGCCGGCGGTCGCCACCGCCTCGGGCGGCGAGGTCGTGGGCCGGGACGCGCTCACCGGGGAACCCCGCTGGCGTTACGCCCGTGACCTGGAGTTGTGCGCGGTGTCGGCGGCGTGGGAACGCGCCATCGCCGTGTACCGGCGCGGCGACTTCTGCTCGGAGGTGACCACGCTGGACGGTGCCACGGGAGACCGAGCGGGCCAACGGCACGGCGACTCCGAACCGGACACCGAACTGGTGACCGACGGCAGGTACGTGGCCACGACGGGCGAACGGTTCGTCGAGGTCTTCGGGTCCAACATGGTGATGACCCTGGAGTACGGGGACGTACCCGCCGTGGTGAACCCGAACCGGCAGCCCAGGAGCGACTGCCGCTACCGGTCCACGCTGCTGGCCGAGGGCCGGCTGGCGCTGATCGAGCGCTGTCCCACCGACGTGACCGACCGGGTGACGCTGCTGGCCGCCAAACCGGACGACAGCGATCGTCCGGAGGAGACGTACAGCCAGACCCTGGACGACGTCGGGGCGCGGCTCGTCGCGCTCACCTCGGACCACCTGGCCCTCTGGCTGCCGGACCCCTCGCGTGTCGTCGTGTACGACACCGAGCGGGGAGGCCGGCTGGCGGAGTACCCGGTCGACACCACAGCCGAGGACCTGGACCGGGCCTCGGCCCAGGTTCCGGAGACGACGACCTCACCCAGTCACGTCTACTGGTACACGGGGCGGAGCACGGTCGCCCTGTCGCTGACCGACCTCAGCCCGTCCTGGACCATTCCGGACACCCTGGGGTCAGGGTCGGTGCTCGCCGGTCGGCTGCTCGTCCCCGAAGCGGGCGGCCACGCCGTCGTCGACACCGTCACCGGGGAGCGGGTCGGGACGCTGCCCGTCGACCGGGGCGGCCACGCGGGTCCGGTGCGGACCGCCGTCCTCGGCTCGGTGCTGCTGGAACAACGTGCCGACGAGGTCGTGGCGCTCGGCTGACCCCACCGTTCCCCTGGCTCGGGGCGAGCCGCCTGCCGGCTCCGCGTGGGGCCGGCAGGCGCCGTCGAGGGCCGCCCTGCTCCCGGTGGCGGCCTCACCCCGGTCCGCCCGCCGCCGGGTCGGAGGAGACCGCCGCCCGGCACGGGGGGTGTGGCGGGGCGAACCCGCCCGGGGCGGGCGTGATCGGTCCGAGATGGGGCACACTGATGCAGTGACTGTTGTGCGTGGGTCCGAGATGAGTCCGCACCGTGCGATCCCGGTCCAGCTCCCGACCGAGTACGGTGAGCTGTCCGGCCTGCACGGAACGTCACAGTCCCGCACGGTGCTGGCCACCGCCGTGCTCCTGCCCGGCTACACGGGCTCCAAGGAGGACTTTGCCGCGCTGATCGACCCGCTCACCGAGGCGGGTTTCGACGTGCTCACCATCGACCTGCCCGGCCAGTACCAGTCGGACGGCCCCGACGACGAGGACGCCTACCGGCCGTCCCGGCTCGGGGTCGTGATCGCCAACCTCGTCTCCCGCCTCCGGTCGGAGGGACGCCGGGTCCTGCTGCTCGGCCACTCCTACGGGGGGCTGGTCGCCCGGGCCGCGGTGCTCTCCGGGGCCGAACCCGTGGGGCTCACCCTGCTCGGGTCGGGGCCGTCGGCGCTGCCGCCCGGACCGAGGCTCTCCCTGATCGAGCTGTGCGAGCCGGCGCTGCGCCTGCACGGGGTGGAGGCGGCGGCCCAGATCTACGAGGCGCACGACCCGGCCTGGTCGGCCAGGCCGCGCGAGCTGCGCACCCTGCTCCGCGCCCGGCTGGTCTCGTCCATGCCCGCCGGGCTGCTCGGGATGGCGACCGCGTTGCGCACCGAACCCGATCTCGTGCCCGAACTCGCCACCCGGCTCCAGGAACACCGCGTCCGCGGCTTCGTGGTGTGCGGCGAACAGGATGACGTGTGGTCGGTGGAGACCCAGCGCGAGATGGCCGAGAAGCTGGGCGTCGACTTCGTCACCGTCCCGGACTCGGGCCACAGCCCCAACAAGGACAACCCGCAGGGGCTGCTGGACGTGCTCGTCCCCACCTGGCAGCGCTGGCTGCTCAGCTAGGCGGCTCCCCGGGCCGCCCCGCGCTTGATGCACCGGCGGCGCGTCCCACCCGCACGGACGCGGCGCCCACCCGTCAGACCGGGCCGACCGCCGGAGGCAGCGCGGCCGATCGGAGACCGGCATCCCGCGTGGCGGCGCTCAGTGCCACCACCCCGTCCAGAGCAGCCCCCCGGCGATGAGCACCACCAACACCGGCGCCCACCACCGGGCGGAACGGGCACTGCGGTCGGCGTACGCCTGGAGCCCGACGGCGATCACACCCGCCCCCAGGTGGAGTGCCACGAAGCCGTAACCCGGCCCGGGATAGCCGCCGTGGAGCGCGAGGACCTGGAGGGCGAGCACGACCAGGGCGAGCACCACCAGTCCGGCGGCCACCGCCCCGCTGAACCCGCGCCACCCCCGGTTCGCCCACCCGCCCCCGGACGTCGCGGGAACCACGCGGAGGCCGAGGACGTCGGTGTCCTCCGTGGAGTCGTCCGTGGGCCGGGGTAGCCGGCGAGTCCCGCTCACGGCGCCAACAGGTCCCACGGTTCCAGGTCGGGCGCGGCGGCCCGCCCCTCCGGACAGGACCGCCGGAACTCGCAGACCGAGCAGCCCCGTCCGGGTCGTGGCGGGAAGTGCTCGTCGGGGTCGGCGCCGTCGGCGAGGGCCGACGCGGCGGCGGCGAGTTCCTCCGCGACCCGTTCGGCGTACCTCCGGTGCTCGGCCAGCGATTCCTCGTCGTGTTCCCACGCCACCACGCGGCCGGTCGGGAGGTGGTGCAGCTCCACCCGGCTCCCGGGACGGCGCAGGGTCCGGCGGGCCGCCATGAGGTACAGCGCCAGCGCCCGCGAGTCACGGGCGTCCTCGGTGGACAGCACGTGCCGCCCGGTCTTGTAGTCGACGACCACCAGCTGGCCGCCCCGGTCGTCGATCCGGTCCACCCGGCCCTCGACGATCAGCCCACCGGTGGGAGCCGACACCCAGCGCTCCAGGGCGAGAGGCTCCCCGGAGGCCTCGGGGCGACGGGCGTACCCGTCCAGCCACCCGGCCGCGCGCGACCGGTACTCGGCCTCCTGTTCCCGGTCGCGGAACCCGTCGCCCTTCCAGTACCTGCGGAGCAGGACCGGTAGGTCGTCGGGATCCCGCCGGTCAGGAGGAGTCCCGAAGTAGGCGCGGAGGACGTTGTGCACGACGGCCCCCAGCGTGCTGTGGGCCCAGGCGCTCCCTCGGGCCGGTGCGGGCCGGTCCAGGTAGGTCCTGCGGTACCGACGCGGACAGTCCTCCCAGCGTTGGAGCCTGGCCGGGGTGACCCGGACCAGTTCCCTCGGCATGCCTTCCAAGCCCAACTGCCCCTGCACGCTGCCACGGTACGCACACCCACCGGAAGGGTTCGCGGTGACCCGCCGCTGCCCGCCCGTCTCAACCACCTCGCACGTGGTTTCCCGTCGCCGAGGAGACCAACCGTTCGAACTGCTCCGGATCGGTGGTCTCCTGACCGATGCGGAGCGACTTGTGGACCCCGTGGTAGTCGCTGGAACCGGTGGTGACGAGGTCGAGCTCGCGGGCGATGCCGGCGAGTTCGGCGCGGGTCCCGGGATCGTGGTCGGGGTGGTTGACCTCCAACCCCGTCAGCCCGTGGCTCGCGAGGTCCGCGATCACTCCGGCGGTGACGACCGGGCCCCGCGCCCTGGCGAAGGGGTGGGCGAGCACGGTGACACCCCCCGCCCGCCGGATCATCTCGATCGCCCGGCGCACCGGGGTGTCCGCCCGGCGGAGGTGGTAGGGGCTGCCGGCCCCGAGGTAACGGGCGAACGCCTCGTCCACGCTGGACACGACGCCGGCGCGCACCAGGGCGGCGGCCAGGTGCGGGCGCCCGGCGGACGCGTTCTCCGGAAGCTCGGCGAGCAGCAGCTCGGGGTCGACGGAAAACCCGTCCTCCCGCATCATCACGGCCATGCGCAGGAGGCGCTCACGGCGCTCGGCGCGCAACCGGAGCTGCTCGTCCACGAGCTCGTCCGAGGTGTCGTCGAACAGGTAGGCCAGCAGGTGGACCGTGACGTGGCGGCCGTTGCCGTCGGGTGACACGCAGGACAGCTCGGCGCCGGGGACGAGTCGCAGGCCGGGCGGGAGGGCGGCGGTGGCCGGCGCCCATCCGAAGGTGGTGTCGTGGTCGGTGAGGGCGACCACGTCGAGTCCCGCGCGTGCCGCGGCAGCGACCAGCTCTTCTGGGCTGTCGCTGCCGTCGGACGCGGTGGAGTGGGTATGCAGGTCGATGCGCACCACTCCAGTCTGACCGAGGACCTAGCGTGCCTTCAGCGCGCGCCGGCGCCCCAGCGCCGCGCGCCGCGCCTTCAGCATGGTGAAGCGGTTTTTGTCGGTCTTCTTCTCACCGAAGACCAGTTCGGAGATCGCGTCGTTGATCTCCTCGGGGTTGGGCGTGTACTCGATCCGGTCCAGGCCCTGGACCTGGCCCGCCGACTCCACGACCACGGTCCCGTAGCCCAGGAGCCGCCCGCCCAGGGTGCGTTGGAAGGTCAGGTCGGTCACCTTGCCGATGGGCATCATGGCGACCTTGGTGGTGAAGACGCCGGTGGTGAGCATGAAGCGCTTGTCCGTGATCACGATCCGCTCCACCCACCACTCGAGGACGTAGTAGGAGAAGCGGAGCACGACCGCCAGCCCGCCGTACCAGAGCAGGTTCTGGATCAGAGCCGAGTCCTGGGGGGCTAAGTAGGACACGAGCATCAGGCCGACGAGCAGCGCGCCGGCCTCGAAGACGTCCCACATCATGCTCGCCCAGTGCCTGCGAACCCGGATCACCCGTCGCTCGGAGTCGAGCAGGTACTCGTCCGGATCTCGTGGTGCCAGCACCGCTACATCCCTCGCCTGACTCTCAGAACTGCCTCGGACCTGGTCAACGGCCGACGGGTCGGCCGCCGGAGGAGGTGCACACCGCCGGGCTGGCCATCACCTCGACCAGCCGGACCCCGACACGTCTCAGAACAGGTTGCGGACGAAGGTGATGATGGCCTCGGCCGCCTGGCGGAGCGAGTTCAGGATGTTGTTGACGACATCTCCTGACCCGACAGGATCGCTGATCAAGAAGAACAAGAGCAACGCGATCCCAGCGAACGTGAGGATCTTCTTGAGGTTCACGATGACCATCCCCGTCTGCTAGCCGCACCTGGCTGGTGCCTGCTGATCCGTTGTACCGCACTCCACGGGTGTCCCGCAGAGCGCCTAGCGCGCTTGAGTCAGCGTTTCGCGCTCAAGCCTGAACCCGATTACGCTCTGTGCCAATGGGCGATCCGGGTGAACTATACGTGCGCCACGCCGGCACCGTGTTACTGGACGCGCCCGGTCGCCTACTCCTCGTGCTCCACCGGCATCCGCCGAACGCCGGACACTGATCCGTTCCGGGCAGCCGACGGGAGCACGGGACGCGGTCCGGCCGGCCCCTCGAGGTGGGTTCCGGCTGGACAACGGCTCACGCGGAGCTCACATGACACCCGGTCCGGTCGGTCGCCCTCGCACGCACCACGGCGTGCCGGCCCCGGCTCGCCGGAGCCGGAGTCCGCCGAGCCGACCGGTGCGAGCTTCACCACAGTCCGGGGTGGACGGGGGCGTGTCGCCCGGGAGCGGCCGGCGAGGACGGGGCAGCCACCACGCCGCCGAGCGGTCAGGCCGCCAGCCACCGCATCCGGCGGCCGCCTCGGTCCGTCGCGGCGA
>NZ_AGVX02000094.1 GCF_000239155.1 Actinoalloteichus spitiensis RMV-1378 | reverse complement strand
CGCCACCCGGCAGCCCGCCGAGCGGGCCGGGGAGGCCACCGCCGCCGGGGCCACCACCGGGCACACCGCCGCCGGGAAGGCCCCCGCCGGGACCGCCCGGCAGGTGGGGCAGGTTGCCGCCGGGCAGGTTGCCACCCGGGTAGTTCGGGTTGTTGGGTACCCAGTCGGGACGGACGGCGCCGGGCCCGTCCGAGCCAGGGGGGTTGCCGCCCGGGTAGTTGCCCCCGGGCACGCTCCCTCCGGGACCGTTTCCGCCCGGGTAGTTCCCGCCCGGGTAGTTCCCGCCGGGGTAGTTGCCCCCGGGCACGCTCCCCCCGGGGAGCCCACCGCCACCCGAGCCACCGCCTCCGGGGCCGCCACCCCCCGGCAGACCGCCGCCGGGAAGGCCCCCGCCGCCCGGTCCGTCACCCGGCGTGCCGTAGCGGTCCAGGCTGCCCTCGCCCACCGGGGTGCGGATGCTGGACCGGTCGACCGCTCCGTCACCCTCCCCGCCCGTGATCGAGGGAGGCGGAGCGAACGCGGGCATGCTGCTGTCGGTCGTCTGGAAACTCGACTCCAGCGTGCCCATGACCTGCACGGCCTCTTCGTGCGCCGCGACGGAGCGTTCGGCGGTTTCGAATGCCTCGTGGTAGATCGCGATCACCTCGAGCGGGTTGAACGTGCTCGACGCCCGCCGCATGAACTCCATCTGGTCGTACTCGACCGGTTCCGGCATCCGTCGCTTCGCCTCGGAGGCGGCGAAGGCCTGGTTCTCCACCTGCGCGGAGGTGGCGTGGTACGCCTGGCTGCTCTGCCCGGTCCACTCGCCGAGGGAGGCGACGGCGGCGAAGGCCGACTCCGCAGCCTCGCCCTCCCAGTCGGCGCCGTTGTCGGCGAGTGACATCAGCTCCTCGAAGTCCTCGACGAACTCGTTGCCGATGCTGTTCCACGTCTCGCCGACCGCGTGCGTGTGCTCAGGCTCGTTGCCCTCGTCGACCCACTGCTTGAGCTCCCGGTGCTGCGACGAGGCGTAGTTGTGGCAGCTCGAGATCATCGGCTCCCGGTGGTCCAGGCCCTCGACGAGCTCCATCCCCTCCCTGCGGATGTTGATGTGCTCCAGCATCCGAGGGAGGTAGGCGCCGGGTGTGAAGATGTCGAGAGGGGACAGGAATTGGCCCTCCCGCTGTCTGTACTCCCGCTCATGGATCTCCGGTCCCTGGCTTTCGGTGTCGGTCATGATGCTGCTCCCCGAAGTGCTGGCCGCAACAAGGAAGTCCCCGTTCTCCGACGAACCCGAACCGGCTCTCCCCAGCTCGGCCCGGTTGCCCGGAGGTCGCCGACCCGGGTGCGGCGGCCGGGTGCGGACGGGTGGCGGGACGTCCGGTACCCGCTGACCGCCGACGTGGTGCCGGTCGCCCCCGTGGTCGGTGGAACGGTGGTGGTGGTCGCGTCGTGGTCCTTGGTGCTGTCTGGTCGAGTGGACGTGCCGACCGGTCGCCTGCCGCCGGGGCGGACGGGACGCCGGTCGGGGTGGCGCGGGTGGGCCGTGCGGGACGTGGTGTCGGATCCCGCCGGCCTGGGCCGGGTGGACGGGCGAGCCGCGTTCGGGCGTGGGACGCCGTCGCCGGAGCGGCGGAGGACGCGGCCCGGCAGGCCCGCCCGGAAGGCGGTTGGGGGCGCGGCCCGGCGCTCAGCCGTCGCGGAGGTCGGTGCTCGCCGCTGATCGGTGTCGCCTCCGCCCGGTGCGTTCTCGGCGGAGCCGACGAGCGGGCGCGCTCGATCCGGAGGCGGGGGCGAGGGCCACGGGGGCGGGGATGGCCGGCCGCGGTTCGGCTTCCGCCGCCCGGACGTGGCCGCCCGGCCCGGCGATGGCGGGTGCGCGACCCGGCGGGCGACGGCGCCCAGGGCGTCCGGAGACGCGACGGAGCGCTCCCCACCCTGCTCGGTCGCCATGCGCGGCCCTTTCGATGCTCGTCAGCCGGGCGGGGACGGTGAACACACCGCCGGCTGGTGATTCCCCTCCGTGAAGTTAGCAGGCGTGAGAAGGGTGTGAGGGGCACTTCGTGAACACCGCCGGTCCGAATCGGACCCGGACATGCGTGATCGTCGTCGCACCGTCTCGCGGAAGCCCGCCCGCACGGAGCGGAGGGAGGTTTCGAATGGTCAGCGGCGTGGACCGCGCACCGCCCCACGACGGCGGACGGCCCCGGGAACCGGAGGGGCTCCCGGGGCCGTGGAGGTCCTACCGCCAAGGGTGGACGACGGGCGAGATCAACGCACGGTCACCCGCACCCGCTCCGTCGCACCGTTCACCGTCAGCTCCAGCTCCGCGGACCCCGCCCGCAGACCCCGCACCTGACCGGTCGCCGGATCGAAGGAGGCCACGTGCTCCGGGCCGGGCTCGGACGTCGAGTCACCGACGACGTGCAGCCCCTCGGAACCGGACCACGCCCGGGCCACCGGGTAGGCCACCGGAACGGCCTGGCCGTCCTGGTGCACCTCGGCCACCACCTCGCCGGAACCCCCGATCGACAGCTCCTCCGGAACCTCGACCGACAGCTCGTCCACGTGCGGACGCATCTCGACGCGCATCGGCAGCTCGTCCCGGCCCGGGTCCAGGTGCAGGAGGCTCCAGCCCGTGAAGCCACCCGACTCCGGCGGCGCCGACGGGCCCTTCCCGGCATTGCCGTTGATCCAGTAGGGCACGCCATCGACCCGCGAGGCGTGGAACAGGCCGGCGTGAGCGGTGATGACGGCGGCGGGCTTGCCGGACTCCAGCTCGAACTCGGTCAGCCACTCGGCGACGAGGTCGGCCTCCCGGGAGTCGGCGAGTTGGGAGTTGGCCGCGGGCCTCGGGTCCCTGGTCGGATGGTGCATCGCCACGAGCACCCCGTGCACGTCCGGGTCCTCCACCGCCGAATCGAGGGCGTCCCGCAGCATCTCCACCTGGTCGAACCCGCCGCCGCGCAGCGTGCCGTACGCGCTGTTCAGCAACACCATCCGCACGCCTTCGTGGTCGGCGACCTGGAAGGGGGCGCCGAACTCGGCCTCGAACTCGCTGATGTCACCGGGGCCGGAGATCTCGTGGTTGCCGGGCACGTAGTACCAGGGCACGGAGTCGCCCAACTCCTCGTCGATGATCCGGCGGGCCACCGCGAAGTCCTCGGCGAACCCCCGGTCCACCAGGTCACCGTTGATCAGCACCACGTCCGGGTCGGCCGCCAGCGCCTCCCGGAAGGACCGCCTCGCCTGCCGGGCCGCCTCACCGTCGGGGGAGTCGGCGGTGAACTGGGCGTCGCTGACCACGGCCACCCGAAGCCCTCCCGCCGCCTCCCGCGGGGGCGTGGTGAGCACCGAGGGATCCTGGAGAGCGCCCGGCGGGGGCACCTCGGTGACGGGGGAGACGGCCGCCGTGAGGTCGTCGAACACCACCCTGCCCTCGTACTGGCTGGTCCCGTCGGTCTCCGCGAGGTAGACGCGGTGCACCCGCAGCGGGCCGGCCAGTCCTCCCGGCACGGTCGTCTCGGCGTAGCGCCATCCCGTCCAGTCCACGGCGTCGGCGAGGTTCAGGATCGTGGCGACACCTCCCGTGTCCCGCAGCTCCAACCTCGGCCACGCCCCCCGGCCGTCCCCGTTGATCCAGACACCGATCCGCTGGGTACCCGCCGGGAGTTCGACGTTCCCCCGGGCCGCGACGTAGGCGGCCCTGGTCGCCGTGGTTCCGGTGAACCCGTAGTCCAGGGCGATCCCGGTGCCCCCGTCGTGGCCCGGGGCGGCGGAGATCGCCGAGTCGACGACGGCGGGGAAACCGGTGGCCTGCCAGGCGGTCAGGTCATCCATGGAGGACAGCACGTGATCCTCGGTGCCGACCGCCACGCCGAGCGCCACCCGCAGGTCCCCCACGCTCGCCTCGACCACGGTGGACCCGCTGGGCACCAGCGCGGTGACGGCGAACCCGTCCTCGTGGGGAGTGATCCGCACGACGTCCCGGTCGTACTCCAGCGACACGTCCGCCGGCTCGACCCACGTGCCGAAACCGTCGCCGTCGTAGCCGAGGACGGTGAAGCGGCCGACCGCGCCGTCCCCGGCGAGGGCGACCTGGCCGACGTCGGTGCCCAACCGGACCGGCGTGCCCAGCACCATCAGCTCCACCGTCGAGCGGGTGCCGTCCTGGCCGGCCGCGACGGTGACCGTGCGGGGACCGTCGACTCCCGGCGCGCCGGGCCGCGCCCGGAACACCCCCCGACCGACCTGACCGAGCCGTTGCGGGGTGACCGACCACCGCGGGGTGGACTCCACGGCCGCGCCGGTCTCGTCGTGGCCGTGGGCCACCAGCCGGCGGCCGAGCCCTCCGAGGACCCGTTCCGAGTCGGCGCCGGTGACGGCGGGTTCCACGCGGTAGCCGGCGAGTTCCCCGCTGCCCTCCGGCGTCACCAGCCCCAGCCCGTTGGGCACCGTCCGCTCGCCGCCGTCCGACGGCGAGTTGCGAACACTGGGTTCGGTGTCGCCCACGGGGCGGGCCAGCATCGTGGAGGAACCGCCACCGTCGAGGTTGAGGGCGTGGTGCGCTCCCAGCGATCGCAGGTAGTGGCCCAGCTCCCGCTCCGTCATGCCCCGGCTGCTCGCCTGCCGGCCGTCGATGGTGACCAGCCAGAACCGCTCACCGTCCTCGGAGAACCCCACCGCCGTCCTCGGGTGCAGGGCCACGTCGTCGACCGGCAGGACCTCACCGTCCCTGACCAGGACCCGGTTGCCGCCCACGGCGACGGCGATGTCCTCGACGTCCGAGCGCACGTCGACGTCCAGCTCCACCACGTCCCCCACGGACAGTGCGCCGAGGACGTCCGCCCCGCCGTCACGCCCGAGGAGGAACTGGCTGCCGTCGGCCACCGGTCCGGCGGTCGGCGCGTCCCGGACCGCGATGACCCGTCCATCCCGGATCTCCACCTCCACGACGCGGTCGGCGCCCGTGACGGCGGTCGTCCGGTCGGACTCCCCCCACAGTGGCGTGAACACGCCGATGCCGCCGCCGGCCACGACGGGCGAGTTGAAGTTGCTGGCCGGGACGGACTCGCCGTCGGGAAGGGTCACCGAGGCCTCCAGGAACACCTCCGTGAGGGTGGCGAGGCCCTCCTCGGTGAAGGTGGCCGTGAGGTTCCGTCCGCTGGCCGGGGCGTGCCGCAGGGTGCCGTCGTCGATGCCCACCCCGAGGGGAGCTCCGGTGGCGTTGATGTCGAAGAAGTCGGCGTTGACCCCGGCCACCGCCCCTGCCGAGGCGACCTGCTCCGACAGCGGCGCGCGGTCGGACACCGAGCCGGGGTGGAGGTAGGTGGGCCGCAGACCGGTGCCGGCCAGGTCGGCGGTGAGCACGTCGCCCTCCACCCAGCCGTTCGGGTCGTACCGGGCGAACTCCGTCAACTCGAGACCCGGCGCGACGGCGGTCGTGCTGCTGCTGACGGTGAAACCGGGCTCCGCCGTGCTTCCGCCGGGGACGGCCCACAGGTCGAGCTCGCTCCGCGACGAGGCGGCGGGACCGTCCTCGGGGAGCGCCGCCAGTGTCCGGCGCCCCACGTCCGGGGAGGCGGCGGCCTGCGGTAGGGCGGCCAGGGGCAGTGTCACCAGTGCGGCGCAGAGCAGCGCCCGGACATTCCGTGGTGTCACCATCGGACCTCCAGTCGAGGGGCCGTGCTGATCGGGACGGGACGATTGCAGTCAACCGGTGGGGACAACCGATGACGGGTACGTGGCGGCGGGGTGAACCACCGCGAACCGCTGGGCGCGCCACGGGTACGGGCCTCGGGCGGCGTCGGCTGAGTCCGGCCGTTTTGGGCGGACCGGTGAGGGTGACCGCGGCGGGTGCTCGGTCCCGCACGGGAACGGTCACGCGCCGCCCGGCGACGGGGCAGCCCTCCCAGCGCCATCCCGGGGGACCACCGGGGGCACCGGGGCACGACGAGCGCACCCGGCGGCACCCGCACGAGCGCCGCGGGCGGCCACGGCTCCCCCGCGCGCGAGCGGGAACCCCCGGAAAGCGGGCGACCGGGACGAGGGCTGCCGCGCCGGGGGCGCCGACCGCCACGTCTCACGTCACCGCCCGCACCGACCCGGGGCGGAGCATCCGCCAGACCGGCGGCACGGCCCGGCCCGATGTCCCCGACGTGCGGCTGGGCGGGTCAGGCGACGGTGTGGGGGCCAGGGCGCTCCTGCTCCTCGGCGGGCAGTTCGAGCAGCATCCGGCTGTTCCCCAGGGTGTTGGGCTTGACGTAGGGCAGGTCGAGGAACTCCGCGACCCCCTCGTCCACCGAATGCCGCATCTCCTCGTACACCTCGGCGGACACCGGGGTGCCGGAGATCTCCCGGAAACCCAGCCGTGCGAAGAACGTGGTCTCGAAGGTCAACACGAAGATCCGCCGCAGGCCGAGCTCGACCGCGACCTCCACCAGCCTGCCCACCACCGCTCGCCCCACACCCCGCCCGGCGGCTTCGGGGGCCACCGCGACGGTCCTGATCTCGGCGAGGTCCTCCCAGAGGACGTGCAGCGCACCGCATCCGACGATCTCGCCGCCGGATTCCGCCACCCAGAACTCCTGCACCCCTTCGTAGAGGGCGACCAGCTCCTTCGCCAGCAGCACCTTGCCCGCATAGGCGTCGACCAGTCGCTTGACGGCCCGCACGTCACCCACCCGGGCGCGCCGGACCACCAGGGGTTCATCCTCGGCTACCTGCACGTTCAGCAAGCCTATCCGCCTGGTCCGCCTCTGGTGCGCCGCCGACCGGCCCCGGAGCCGCGCGGGCCCGCCCGCGGCGCCTGGCGGCCCTCGCCCCACCGGGAGGCTGGACGGGCCCCGTTACCCTGACCTCGTGCCAACCCCCGAACCACCCCGCCGCGTCGCCGTCGTCACCCTGGGCTGTTCCCGAAACGAGGTCGACTCCGAGGAGTTGGCCGGCCGCCTCAGCGGTGCGGGCTGGGAGCTCGTCGACACCGACGCCAGCGGGGAGGACGCCCCCTCCGTCGTGCTGGTCAACACCTGCGGCTTCATCGAGTCGGCGAAGAAGGACTCGGTGGACACCCTGCTCGCCGCCGCCGACACCGGTGCCAAGGTGGTGGCGGTGGGGTGCATGGCCGAGCGGTACGGCAGAGAGCTGGCCGACAGCCTGCCCGAGGCCGACGCCGTCCTCGGCTTCGACCACTACCCGGACATGGCCGGCCGGCTCGACGAGGTGCTGGCGGGGAACCCGGTGGCCTCCCACACGCCCGGTGATCGCCGCCGGCTGCTGCCGATCTCACCGGTCGAGCGCCCCTCCGCCCTCGCCGGTTCGGCCGAGCAGGTGGCCGTTCCCGGCCACGCCTGGGGGCCCCGGGTACCGCGCCGCCGCCTCGACAGCTCCCCGGTGGCGCCGCTGAAGCTCGCCTCCGGCTGCGACCGGCGGTGCTCCTTCTGTGCGATCCCGAGTTTCCGGGGGTCCTTCGTCTCCCGCCCCGCCGACGACGTGGTCGCCGAGGCCGAGTGGCTGGCCGGGTCAGGAGTGCGGGAGCTCTTCCTGGTCAGCGAGAACTCGACCTCCTACGGCAAGGACCTCGGGGACCTGAGGGCGCTGGAGAAGCTGCTTCCCCGCCTGGCCGAGGTTCCGGGGATCGACCGGGTGCGTGTCTCCTACCTCCAGCCGGCGGAGACCCGACCCGGTCTGGTGAGCGCCATCGCCACCACCCCGGGGGTGGCCCCGTACTTCGACCTCTCCTTCCAGCACTCCAGCGAGCCGGTGCTGCGCCGCATGCGGCGGTTCGGGTCCACCGAGTCCTTCCTCGGTCTCGTCGAGAGCGTCAGGGCGCTGTCCCCGGCCGCTGGCCTGCGCACGAACGTCATCCTGGGGTTCCCCGGCGAGACCGAGGACGACGTGGCGGAGCTGGAGCGGTTCCTCACCGCGGCCCGCCTGGACGTCGTCGGCGTCTTCGGCTACTCCGACGAGGAGAACACGGAGGCGGCGGGATTCCCCGACAAGCTGGACCCGGACCAGATCTCCGAGCGGGTGACGCGCGTTGCCGCCCTCGTGGAGGAACTGACCGCCCAACGTGCCGCCGAACGGGTGGGTGAGGAGGTCACGGTGCTGGTCGAGCGGACCGCCGGCGAGGAGGACGACTGCACCGGTCGGGCCGAGCACCAGGGCCCCGAAGTCGACGGGGAGTGCGTTCTCACCGATGCTGAGGGAATCGAGGTGGGCCAGTTCGTGCGGGCCACGGTGGTCGATTCCGAGGGCGTCGATCTCATCGTGCGGCCGCAGGAAGTCCTGACGAGGGGATACCCGTGACGGCAGCCGAGGACGCGACCATGAACAGCACCGGAACCCCGGCCGGCGCCGACGGGGAGGAGGGCGGTGCTCCGAAACCGGCCGGCCCCGTCGGCACGGCGCCGACCCCTGTTCCGGTGGTCAACATCGCCAACGCCCTGACGGTCTTCCGCCTCGTCCTGGTGCCCTTCTTCCTGGTCGCCCTGTTCGTGGGGGCGGAGGGCGGGACGTGGCGGCTTGTCGCCGCCGGGCTCTTCGCGCTGGCGGCCATCACCGACCGCCTGGACGGGGACCTCGCCCGCCGCCGGGGCCTGATCACCGACTTCGGCAAGATCGCTGACCCGATCGCGGACAAGGCGCTGATCGGCGCGGCGCTGGTGGGGCTCAGCGTGCTCGGCGAGCTGCCCTGGTGGGTGACCATCGTGATCGGTGCCCGCGAGCTCGGGGTCACCCTGCTGCGGTTCTGGGTGATCCGGCACGGGGTGATCCCCGCCAGCCGGGGCGGGAAGCTGAAGACCCTCGTGCAGGTCGTCGCCATCGGCCTGTACGTGCTGCCCCTCTCCGAAGGGTTCGACCCGGTCCGCTGGTCGGTGATGGCGGTGGCGCTGCTGCTGACCGTGGCGACCGGGATCGACTACGCCGTCCGGGCCGTGCGGATGCGTGCCCGGGGGCGACGGGCACTCGCGGGCACGGCGTGAACCGACCGGACGACCGCTCACCGTTGCTCGGGTTCGGGCTCGACGAGGAGCGGGTAGCCCTCCTCGTGGAGCGGCTCCGGCGGCGGGGCGAGACCGTGGCGACCTCGGAGTCCCTGACCGCGGGCCTGGTCACCGGGCTGCTGACGTCGGTGCCCGGGGCCAGCGCGGTCGTCCGGGGCGGACTCGTGGTGTACGGCACCGACCTGAAGGGCAGTCTCGCCGGCGTCGACACCCGCCTCCTCGACGAACACGGGCCGGTAGACCCGGAGGTCGCCCGGGGCCTGGCGGAGGGGGCGCGGCGGCGCTGCGGGGCGGACTGGGGGCTGGGGCTCACGGGGGTCGCCGGTCCGGACCCGCAGAACGGGGTCCCGCCCGGCGTCGTGCACGTCGCGGTGGCCGGCCCCCACGAGACCGAGGTCCGCACGCTCCGGCTGCCCGGGTCCCGGCACGGCGTGCGGGCGGCGGCGGTCCGGGCCGCTGTCGACGCCCTCGTCGCGGCGCTGGACCGAGCACCCCCCGGCTGAGGGGGAGGATCCGGTCACGCGCCGTCACCACCTGGCGGGTTCACCGTCCCCGGAATGCCGGACCACCGGCGTCCGTTAACCCGATCAGGCAAACAACGGGGAGAACCGGCTGAACGGGAACACGTTCGCCCTCGGCGGACGTTGACCCGAAGCTGCTGAACGTATTGGCTCGGCTGGGTACGGTGGAGTGGACGGCGCGCTCAACTGGATCGTCGTTCGATCGCGGCGCGCTGCCGGCGCGTCAGCCCGACAGTGAACCGTCGAACACATCCAGGGTGGAAGGAGACACGGCATGGCCGTTCTGTTGCGGGAGGCCATCGGCGAGCGCCTGCGTGAGGAACGCACGGCCCAGCGTCGCACTCTGCGTGAGGTGTCCCGGATCGCCAGGGTCAGCCTGGGTTACCTGTCGGAGGTCGAGCGGGGGCGCAAGGAGGCCTCGAGCGAACTCCTCGCGGCCATCTGCGACGCCCTGGAGCTCGAACTGCCCAGGCTCCTCGACGACGTGGCCACCGAGATCCGGTCCGACTCCGGAACCCGCCAGGTGGCCACGCCGGTGCCCGCCCCCAGCAGCCCCGTGGCCCAGCCGGCGCCGGCCGAGGCCAGGGGCGCGCGGCAGGCCCAGCAGCCGGACGAGCTCGTCCCCGCCGTGGTGGGGGAGCAGTTCTCCGAGTTCGCCGTCGCCCCTGTCCTCGGTGGCCGCCTCGACCCGTCGATGCGCATCACCAACAAGGTGGTGGTGGCGGCCTGACGAGCCGCTTCCGCGGCCCGCTCGGGGCAGGGCCGCCGTCCCGGCGCGGTCCGGTTCCCTCCGCGTGATCGGGTCAGCACCACCACGCGAGTGCGCCTGACTACTATTGAGGGCACTTCGTTGACCGGGGGCCACGGAGCGACGTCGTACACGTCAACGAGTGGGGCGCCCGGAATTCGAGTCGTGTCAGAACCCTCGGAGCGGGTGGGGGACCACCAGTGATTCTCGAAGTCCTCGTCGCGGTGCTGGCGGTGGTCGTGCTGGCTGGCGGGGCACTGCTGTTCGTCGCCGTGCGGCGGTCCAGGAACGGCACCTCGCCCCAGCCCCTCGCGGCCGAGACGCCCCGCCCCGTGCGCGGAAGTCCCGCCCAGGTGTGGGCGGAGCGCGCGGAGCGGGCGGCGCGCGCCATCGCCTCCGCGACGGCGGGACGCCCCGAACTCTCGGGTGTCCACGACGACGTGGAGCTCGTGCTGGTGGAGGTGCGGTCCAGCGCCGCTGAGGTGGCCAGGCTCGACGGGTTGTCGCGGCAGGACCTGGCCCCCGAACTGCGGGCCGAGTGGCAGCGGTTGTCCCAGGCCGCCAACCAGGCGGCGGACGAGGTCACCCGGTCCGAGCTGGCCGGCGCCGCCGCCTCCGTGGCCGACCGGCTCCGGGCGGCGGAGGCACGCCAGGGGGCGAAGGAGACGCTGCTGGCCAGGATGCAGGGCGCGGTGGCTGGTCTGGAACGCTCCCGCACGGAGATCGTCGAGTTGACCTCCGCCCGTACCTCCGCGGTCACGGTCGGCGACCCGGTGGCGGACCTCGCCGACCGGCTGCGCGGGCTGCGGTCCGGGTTGGTGGAGGTCCAGCGGCTCTCGGCGGCGGGGGGCGCCCCGGGCTCTCATCAGGGTCAGCCCCCAGATGTTCCGGGGTCGCTGGAACCGCGCGACGGTACCTGACACGATGGAACAGCAATCAGGCATCGGGTGATTATCCGGGTAGTCGCCGCGGGCGGCCGGGTAGCAGAAGAAGGCAGGCGGAGGAGATGGCCAACCCGTTCGTGAAGTTCTGGAAGTACCTCATGGCGGCGTTCTCGTCGAAGATCGACGAGCACGCGGACCCGAAGGTGCAGATCCAGCAGGCCATCGAGGAGGCGCAGCGGCAGCACCAGGCGCTGTCCCAGCAGGCCGCCGCCGTGATCGGCAACCAGCGCCAGCTGGAGATGAAGCTCAACCGGCGGCTCGGGGACGTCGAGAAGCTCCAGGCCTCGGCCAGGCAGGCGCTGGTCATGGCCGACGACGCCAGGAACCAGGGTGACCTGGAGAAGGCGCAGCAGTACGAGAACAGCGCCCAGGCGTTCGCGGCACAGCTGGTCAGCGCCGAGCAGGAGATCGAGGACCTCAAGAGCCTCCACGACTCCGCGCTCCAGGCGGCCAACGAGGCCAAGCAGGCGGTGGAGCGCAACGCCATGCAGCTCCAGCAGAAGATCGCCGAGCGCACCAAGCTGCTCAGCCAGCTCGAGCAGGCGAAGATGCAGGAGCAGGTGTCCAGCTCCCTCCAGCAGATGAGCGAGCTCGCCGCGCCGAAGAACACCCCGTCCCTCGACGAGGTCCGCGACAAGATCGAGAAGCGGTACTCGACGGCGATGGGGCAGACCGAGTTGGCGAAGAACTCGGTGCAGGGGCGGATGATGGAGGTCGAGCAGGCCTCGGTGAACATGGCTGGTGCCTCCAGGCTGGAGCAGATCCGCGCCAGCATGGGCGGCGGGTCGGTGGGCCAGGTGGGCGGCGGTGCCGCCGCGCCGCAGCCCGCTCAGCCGCAGAACATCCAGCAGCCCGGCCAGCAGCAGCCAGGCCAGGCCTGAGCGGCCAGGGGTGTGAGTCCAGGTGGCGGATCGCAGGGGCGATGTGTCCGACCTCGTTTCGGTGGTGAACCAGGCCGGTGGCCTGGTCGCCAGCAAGTTCTGCCAGGGCCTGGACAAGTGGCGTGACCCGAGGGCCCAGCTGCTGCGCAGGCGGCGGCGGGCCCGTCGGGGCCTCTACGTCAAGACCGGGCTCGCCGCCCTCGCCGGGGCGTTAGCGTTCACGGTGGGCAGCGAGCCCGGGCTGGAGACCTCCGAGGTCGTCGTGGGCGGGGTGAGCGCCCTCTTCGCGGCGAGCGCGGTGTCCTCCGGCGTGCGGACCGTCCGGCTGTACCGGACCCCGCTGCCCGAGGAGGCGGTCGCGCCGCCGCCACCACCACCCCTGCCCGACCCGGGTTCCGCCGCGCACGGGCCGATGCGGCGGCCCG
>NZ_AGVX02000095.1 GCF_000239155.1 Actinoalloteichus spitiensis RMV-1378 | reverse complement strand
CCCCCCGCCAGTCGATCCTGCCGGCGGGGTCGAGGGCGGTCGCCCGTTCCCGGGCCCGGCCCACCATGCGCGGGGAGATGTCGACGGCGAGGAGACGGGTCGGGCGCAGCAGGCGCAGGGCGGTGAACGCCGCCGCGCCCGTTCCCGTCGCGACGTCCAGCACCAGGTCGGGCGGGCCCGTGGGGGTTGCGGGGAGGTCGGTGAGGAGCAGTTCGGCCACGTGCTGGTGGTGGCCGTCCTCGTCGTAGGTCGCGGCGACGTGGTCGAAGGTCGTGGCGGGATCGGGTGCCTTCACCAGCGGGAGACTAGCCGGGCGCCCGGGACCGCTGTCCCCTGTGGTGGGCGCGGCGGCGGCGGTCCGGCCGCTCCTCGGGGAGGAGGGCGACGCCCTCCCGGACGCCGCCCTCCCCGTGGTCACCCTGGTGAACCGTCTCAGCAGGAGCCCTCGTCCCGCCACACACCCCATTCACCGGTCGTCCCGGGCTGTTCGCCACGCGTCCACCACTTGGCGGTCCACTCACGACCCGCGTGCGAGACGACGTCCCCGGCGAGGTAGACCTCGGTGGCGGACCAGGCCGGCGCCGAGCACGTGCCCGGCGGGTGCTCCGCGTCGGGCCACGGGATCTGCGGGGAACGGTAGAAGTTCAGGTCCAGGACCTCCCAGTGCGCCGCCTGCCCGGCCAGGCGCAGCCGGAAGTCGTCCCAGTCGCGCGCCTCGGCCCGGGTCCAGCCGACCTCGGCGACCGAGGGCAGCCGGGGGAAGGCCATGTACTCCATGTCGTCGGTGGTCACGATGGTCTCGGTGAACAGCGGTGACTCGACGCCGAGGATGGAGGACTCGCTCACTCCCTCGACGTGGATACCCGGATCCCACTCGTAGGTGTCGCGGACCTCCACGAACCCGGCCCACTGGAGCCCGAGTTGGGTGGTCGCGTCGTACTTGTGGTCGAGGTAGGTCTTGTTCGCCGGGGACATCAACACCTTGGCGCCCCGCTCGGCCGCGGCCCGCACTCCCTCGTGGCTGGTGCTGGTGCTCCAGAACTGGGGGACCGCATCGGTGGGGATGTCGGTGTTGGCGATCTCGTGCCACCCCATCACCTGCTTGCCGGTCGCCTCCACGATGGGGATCACCCGGGACATGAACAGCGCGTAGTCCTCGTCGGTGGTGGCGTCGGCCTCGTCCCCGCCGATGTGGATGTAGGGGCCGGGGGTCAGTTCGGCGACCTCCCGGATGACGTCGGCGACGAACTCGTAGGTCAGGGGCAGGTCGACGCACAGCGAGCTGTAGCCGACCTCGATGTCGGTCCGCAGCGGTGGGGCGATGCCGTCGCAGTTCAGTTCGGCGTAGGAGGCGAGCGCCGCGTTCGTGTGCCCCGGCATGTCGATCTCCGGCACCACGGTGATGTGCCGATCGGCCGCGTATTCGACGATCTCGCGGTAGTCGTCCTTGGTGAAGTAGCCGCCGGGGCCGCCGCCGACCTGGGTGCTGCCGCCGTAGGTGGTCAGCCTCGGCCAGCTGTCGATCTGGATCCGCCAGCCCTGGTCGTCGGTCAGGTGCAGGTGCAGGTGGTTGACCTTGTAGCGGGCTGCCTGGTCGATGTAGTGCTTGACGTGGTCGACCGGGTGGAAGTGCCGGGCGACGTCGAGCATCACGCTGCGGTGGCCGAACCTCGGGTAGTCGGTGATGCTGACGCCGGGCACGGTCCAGTCGGCGTCGGTGACGGTCGCGCTCTCCACCTCGGGCGGCAGGAGCTGGCGCAGGGTCTGCACTCCGGAGAACAGGCCGGCCGCGTGTTCGGCGCGGATGGTGACCCCGTCCGGGCTGGTGTCGAGCTGGTAGCCCTGCTCACCGACCACCGGGTCGGCATCCGCGAGCAGGAGCTGGATGCCGGAGGTGTCGGTGGGGGAGGCGTCGGAGACCGGAACGGGGTAGCCGGTGGAGCGGCGCAGGATCTCGGCCAGGTGCTCGCCGACCCGTCGCGCCTCGGCCGATCCGGCCTCGGTCCGGATGTCGGTGTCGGAGCCCAGCGCGAACTTGGCGCCGCTCCGTTCCTCGACCGAGACTGGCAGGGGCACCAGGCTCGGTAACCCCTCCCGAGCGCCGGGCCCGTCGGGCTCGGCCGCCAGTCCGCCGGCGGCACCCACCATCATGCCTCCCATCAGAACGACGCTGGCCGCCACGCCACGTGCCCGTCTCCATCGAGGGTTCCGCGTTGTCCGTTGTGTCACCGTGGTTCCTCCTCATCGGTCTGCGCCACGACAGGGGACGGCGGCGGGAGGGGGTGGCGGCCCCGTCGTGCCGTGGCCGCGCCCACCACGCCGCCGAAACGGAACAGAGGTCTATACCATTCACAGAAGAACACCGGTCCCCGTGCCGTCAAGGCGTGTATTCCGATCAGCCGAACCCGACGGGCAGCCCCTCACCACGGGTCACCGTCCCGGTCCCCCACCAGGCGGTTCCCCGTCGCGCCTCCGGCGTCACCGCGTCCGCCCCGGCGGCTGGGGCGCGGTCCTCCCAGGACGGGGGCGCGGACCGCGTTCCCCCGTCGAGCACCGACCGTGCCGGTCGAGTGGCGAGCGGCGGACCGGCGTCGCGACGCTGTTCCGGGTCATCACCCCACCGACCCCCCGGCCGGCGCGCACCGCGCGGCTACCCGCCCGAGGCCCTGACCTCCACCGAGCCCCGGGTCCCCCACGAGCTGATCCGCCAACAGGTGGCGAGCGCGTACAGGTACATCGGGCGGAGCACCACGACCCGCCAGACTGCGACGAGGGGCGAGAGCACGAACAACCCGACGGTGAACCGCCACGTGTCGTCCGACCGGCGAAGCGTGAACAGCCGCAGCGCCATCAGGTAGTGCATGACCAAGGCGATCACGAGGGTGATGAGCAGGACCTCACCGAGGCGGTCCTCCCGGGCCGCTCCGACGACGAGGGCCACGGGGATCAGCACGGACAGCGCGATGTGCAGGTACTCGGCGACGGTGGTCACGAACACGACACCGGTCACGGGCATGTACCGCAGCCACCAGAAGTGCCGCACCGTGGTCCCCCGCATCCAGCGCATCTGCTGCCTGATGTAGTGCCGCAACCGTTCCGGCGCCAGGGTGAAGACGATGGCGGAGGGCTGGTGGACGGTGTCGCCCTCCAGCAGGGCGTACATCGTCAACATGGAGTCGTCGTTCATCTGCATCGGCCGGCCTCGGAACGTCTCGTTCTCGTAGACGCCGGCGTGGCGGCGGATCACGTCGGCCCGGTAGAAGGCCAGGGTGCCGGAGTTGATGGTGACCCGGCGGAGAACGGACTGCGCGCTGCGCAGGCCCCGGGTGAACGGCAGGTACAGCAGGCAGATCATCCTGGTCAACACGTTTGCCCTGGTGTTGAGGACGGCGACCAGGCCGGCGACGGACTTCACCCCGGGATCGGCGAAGGGTTTGAGGCCCTCCCGGACGGCGTGCGCGTCCAGCACGGAATCACTGTCCAGGGTGACGAAGATGTCCGCGTCGTCGTGGGCGAGGACGTGCATCTGCGCCCACCGCTTCCCCCGGTTCTCGGTCCGGTCCCAGCTGGCCTCGACTCCCCGGGCGGCCGCCTCGGCGAGGAAGCTCCGCCGGACCCTGCGGTAGGTCTGGCCACGCCCGGTGGCCGGGTCCATCGACCCGTCGTCCACGACCCGGATCCGGTCGACGGACCGGCTCTGGTCCAACACCGATCGGAGGCAGGCGCGCAGCGCCGCCTCGTCCGCGTTGTAGACGGGGATCTGGACGGTGACCGTCAACTGGTCCAACTCGTGCTGCCGGTCGGCGGTGGCCCGGAACGGACGTTCGAACCAGGCCAGCGGAACCCACCAGAGCAGCAGGAACGAGATCAGCCAGGCGAGGCGCGCACCTCGCGGGTGGTGCCGAACGCCGGGGAGCAGCCGTCGGGCAGGGCGGGAGGCGCATCCGCGACGGACGACGGCGCGGGGTCGCGCCTCGGCCCGACCGACCCCAGCTGACCCAGGGTTACCCCCCTTGTGGGTGCGTGTCGGCCTGGGCCGGTTCCGGGGACCCAGCGAACCGCCACGCCCCACAGGCCCCAGCGACATCACCCGCCGCACGAGGTGCCGCCTCGACCTACCCGGCAAGGCGCTCGGCCCGGCGGGGCGGGCCCGTCTGGTGGCCGCCCCGCCGGGGC
>NZ_AGVX02000096.1 GCF_000239155.1 Actinoalloteichus spitiensis RMV-1378 | reverse complement strand
CCCCCCGGTGCTGGAGGCGGCCACCCGGCGGGCGGCCGCCACCGGCGGCTCGGTGCGCCTGGACCACGACCCGAAGCAGGCGGTCGAGGGCGCCGACGTCGTGGTGACCGACACCTGGACCTCGATGGGACAGGAGAACGACGGCAAGGACCGCGTCGGCCCCTTCCGCCCCTTCCAGGTCAACGCCGCGCTGCTGTCCGGCGCGGCGGACCGGGTCGCCGTCCTGCACTGCCTGCCGGCGCACCGGGGCTGGGAGATCACCGACGAGGTGATCGACGGGCCGCACAGCCTGGTCTGGGACGAGGCGGAGAACCGGCTGCACGCGCAGAAGGCACTACTCTGGTGGCTGCTGGCGGACGGCGACGTCGCCGTCGACGGCGGGTCCGAGGGGACCCCGCGATGACCCGTTCCTCCACCGCCGCCACCCGGGTCGCCCGACAGGCCAGGATCGCCCAACTGGTGGCCCAACGGGCGGTGCGCAGCCAGACCGAACTGGCCGCGCTCCTCGCCGCCGAGGGCATCGAGACGACCCAGGCCACCCTGTCCCGGGACCTCGACGAGCTCGGCGCCGTGAAACTGCGCGGTGCCGACGGCGGGGCCGCCGTCTACGTCATCCCGGAGGACGGCAGCCCGGTCCGGGGCGTGGAAGGTGGGACCAGCCGGCTCGCCCGCCTGCTGGGCGACCTGCTGGTCTCGGTGGACTCCTCGGGCAACCTGGCCGTGATCCGCACCCCTCCCGGGGCGGCGCACTTCCTGGCCAGCGCGCTCGACCGGGCCGCCCTGCACGACATCGTCGGCACCATCGCGGGCGACGACACCGTGCTGCTCGTGGCCAGGGAACCCCTCAGCGGGGCCGACCTCGCCAGGCGGGTGCACGCGTTGGCCGTGGGAGCCGGCGGCCAGCGGAACGGGAGCGACGTCGCACCCGCTTCGAACCCCATCGGGACCTCAAGCCCCGACCCGGGTGCAACCGACACTGACAAGACTTGATCACCTCGATCGCAGTAGTGACTGGAGAGCAACAATGACTGAGCGGGTTGTGCTGGCCTACTCCGGTGGGCTGGACACCTCCGTCGCCATCGGCTGGATCGCCGAGGAGACCGGCGCGGAGGTCGTGGCGGTGGCCGTGGACGTCGGCCAGGGCGGCGAGGACCTGGAGAGCATCCGCAAGCGGGCGCTGGCCTGCGGCGCGGTCGAGGCCGTCGTCGCCGACGCCCGGGACGAGTACGCGGACGAGTACTGCCTGCCCGCCCTCCAGGCCGGCGCCCTCTACATGGACCGCTACCCCCTGGTGTCGGCCCTCTCCCGCCCGCTGATCGTCCGGCACCTCGCCGAGGCCGCCAAGTACCACGGCGCCACCACGGTCGCCCACGGTTGCACCGGCAAGGGCAACGACCAGGTCCGCTTCGAGGTCGGCATCGGCGCGCTCGCCCCCGACCTCCAGGTGATCGCCCCGGTCCGGGACTACGCCTGGACCCGGGAGAAGGCCATCGCCTGGGCGGAGGATCGCGACCTCCCCATCGACGTCAACAAGCGGTCCCCCTACTCGATCGACCAGAACGTCTGGGGCCGTGCCGTGGAGACCGGGTTCCTCGAGGACATCTGGAACGCGCCCATCGAGGACGTCTACGAGTACACCGCCGACCCCGCCCAGCCGCGTGCGGCCGACGAGGTCGTCATCACCTTCGAGCGGGGCGTCCCGATCGCCATCGACGGCACCAAGGTCACCATGCTGCAGGCCATCCAGGAGATGAACCAGCGGGCCGGCGCGCAGGGCGTCGGCCGCCTGGACATGGTCGAGGACAGGCTGGTGGGCATCAAGAGCCGGGAGATCTACGAGGCCCCCGGCGCCATCGCGTTGATGACCGCCCACGAGGAGCTGGAGAACGTCACCCTCGAACGGGACCTGGCCCGCTTCAAGCGCCAGGTCGCCCAGAGGTGGAGCGAGCTCGTCTACGACGGCCTCTGGTTCTCCCCGCTGAAGAACGCCCTCGACAGCTTCGTGCTCAGCTCGCAGGAGCACGTCACCGGCGATGTCCGGATGGTGCTGCACGGTGGCCGGGCCACGGTCACCGGTCGCCGCAGCTCGCAGTCGCTGTACGACTTCAACCTCGCCACCTACGACGAGGGTGACGCCTTCGACCAGTCGCTGGCGAAGGGCTTCGTCCAGCTGTGGGGCCTGCCCAGCAAGATCGCGGCGAAGCGCGATCTCCAGGGCGACACCCCGCCCCAGAGCCGGGACTGACGCGAACGCGCGGGCGGCGCCGGCACCCACGGGAGGACCCGGTGCCGCCGCCGCCGTCCCGGCGCGGGCCGGCCACCCGGGTGGGGCCCGGCTGCCACCGGACCTGCCAGACTGCTGACCAGCGGGCGGGCCTCCCCTCCGGACGTCCCGTCGACGGGGCCGGCGCCCTGCCACCAGACCTCCGACCAAGGTGAGAGAACGACGGTGACGAACGACAAGGCAGCGCCCGCCCGGCTGTGGGGTGGCCGCTTCAGCTCGGGACCAGCCGAAGCGATGGCGGCGCTGAGCGACTCCACCCACTTCGACTGGGCGCTCGCGCCCTACGACATCGCCGGCTCCCGTGCCCACGCCCGGGTGTTGCACCGTGCCGGGCTGCTCACCGAGGAGGAGCTGGAGCGGATGCTCCGGGGGCTGGACACGCTGGCCGCCGACGTCGCCTCCGGTGAGTTCACCCCCACCAGGGACGACGAGGACGTCCACACCGCCCTCGAGCGCGGTCTGCTCGACAGGCTGGGCCGAGAGCTGGGGGGCAAGCTGCGCGCCGGTCGGTCCCGCAACGACCAGGTGGCGACGCTCTTCCGGATGTGGCTGCGGGACGCGGCGCGCCGGATCGCCACCGGCGTCCTCGACGTCGTCGACGCCCTGCTGGCGCAGGCCGCCACGCATCCGGACGCGGTGTTGCCGGGTCGGACACACCTCCAGCACGCCCAGCCCGTGCTCCTCGCCCACCACCTCCTCGCCCACGCCCAGGCCCTCGTCCGTGACGTCGACCGGTTGCGGGACTGGGACGCCAGGACCGCGTTCTCCCCGTACGGTTCCGGAGCGCTCGCCGGATCCTCGCTCGGCCTCGACCCGGAGGCGGTCGCGGTCGAGCTGGGCTTCGACGGACCGGTCGAGAACTCCATCGACGGCACGGCCTCCCGCGACTTCGCGGCCGAGGCCGCCTTCGTCCTGGCGATGCTCGGGGTCAACCTGTCCCGCGTCGCCGAGGAGGTCATCGTCTGGACCACCGCCGAGTTCGGGTACGCCGTTCTCGACGACGCCTGGGCCACCGGCAGCTCGATCATGCCGCAGAAGAAGAACCCGGACGTCGCCGAACTCGCCCGGGGCAAGTCCGGCCGGCTCATCGGCAACCTGACCGGCCTGCTCGCCACCCTCAAGGCGCAGCCGCTGGCCTACAACCGGGACCTCCAGGAGGACAAGGAGCCCCTGTTCGACTCCGTGCGGCAGTTGGACCTGCTGCTGCCGGCGCTCGCGGGGATGCTGGGCACCATGCGTTTCGACACCGAGCGGATGGCGGCGTGGGCCCCGGCGGGGTTCACCCTCGCCACGGACATCGCCGAGTGGCTCGTGCGCCAGGGCGTCCCGTTCCGCGTCGCGCACGAGGCGGCCGGCGAGTGCGTCCGGCTGGCCGAGGCACGAGGCGTCGGTCTTGACGAGCTCACCGACGCCGAGCTCGCCGGTGTGCTGCCCGAACTGACGCCCTCGGTGCGGGAGGTCCTCACCGTCTCCGGTTCCATCGCCTCCCGGGACGCCTACGGGGGAACGGCCCCGGCGCGGGTCGGCGAACAGCGCCACCGGCTGGCGAACCTGGTGGAGACCCAGCGGGTGTGGGCCTCGGAACCGGTGCGGACTTCGTGACACCTGCCCCTACCGAGCCAGGGCCCGCGCAGTTCACCAGGGAGGAACTGGCGGTCGACCCCGTCGACGCCGTTCCCCTGGTTCTCGGTTCGGTGCTGCGGTCCGACACCCCGCAGGGGCCGGTGGCGGTCCGGGTCGTGGAGGTCGAGGCCTACCGGGGCGCCGACGACCCGGCGTCGCACTGCTACCGCGGCCGGACCCGCCGGAACCAGGTGATGTTCGGACCCGCGGGGCACCTGTACGTCTACTTCGTCTACGGCATGCACTTCTGCGCGAACATCGTGTGCCTGACCGACGGGGTCCCCGGGGCGCTGCTGGTGCGCGGCGGTGAGGTCGTCGAGGGCGTCGAGCTGGCGAGGTCACGACGGCCGGCCTCGCGCCGGGACTCCGACCTGGCCAGTGGTCCCGCCCGGCTGACGACCTCACTCGGGTTGACGGCGACGCACGACGGGGCCGACCTGACCGATCCGGCCAGCCCGGTGCGGCTGTTCCGGGGCGATGGCGTCCCCTCGGAACAGGTGCGGCGCGGACCCCGGGTCGGTGTCGCCACCGCGATGGAGGTGCCCTGGCGGTTCTGGGAGTCCGGCTCCCCGGCCGTCAGCCCGTACCGCCGGGGTGGTCGGCGACGTGTGATCGCGACACCGCCTCCGGGGCGACGCGACTGACGGGGGCTGGGCCTTCTCCGGCGACGGGCAGGTCGTCTGAGGGCCAGGAGCCGCCACCGTCGACGAGCAGTGGCAGGGGCGCGGCGCGCCGAGTCGGAGTGTGTGACCGGACACGGGAACGCCAGGGACCGGCGGCCCGGCTGATGGGGGACAATGGCCCGGTGAGCGAGCACATCCTTGACGAGCTGACCTGGCGCGGCCTGATCGCGCAGTCCACCGACCTCGTGAGCATGCGCGAGGACCTCTCCCAGGGCCCGCTCACCCTGTATGCCGGTTTCGACCCGACCGCGCCGAGCCTGCACGCCGGGCACCTGATCCCGCTGTTGACCCTCCGCCGGTTCCAACGGGCCGGGCACCGGCCGATCGTGCTGGCGGGGGGCGCGACGGGGATGATCGGCGATCCCCGGGACGCCGGGGAACGGTCCCTGCACGCCCCGGACACCGTCGCCGAGTGGGCGAGCCGGATCCGCGGGCAGCTGGAACGGTTCGTCGAGTTCGACGACGGCCCGACCGGGGCCGTCGTGGAGAACAACCTGACGTGGACGCGGGATCTCACGGTCCTGGAGTTCCTCCGCGACCTGGGCAAGCACTTCCCGGTGAACGGCATGCTGGCCAGGGAGACGGTGAAGCGGCGGTTGGCCGGCGAGGGGATGTCCTACACGGAGTTCAGCTACCTGCTGCTCCAGGCCAACGACTACCTGCACCTGTACCGGCGCCACGAGTGCCGCCTCCAGATCGGCGGCTCCGACCAGTGGGGCAACATCGTGGGAGGCGTCGACCTGATCCGCCGGGTCGAGGGCGACGCGACGACCCACGGCCTGACGGTCCCGCTCATCACCGACTCCGAGGGCCGGAAGTTCGGCAAGTCCACCGGTGGCGGGAGCGTGTGGCTGGACGCCGAGCTCACCAGCCCCTACGCCTGGTACCAGTACTTCGTGAACACCGGTGACGCCGACGTCGGCCGGTACCTGCGGTTGTTCACGGAGCTGGACCGGGAGGAGATCGAGGAGCTCGAACGGCTCACCGAGGACAAGCCCCAGCTGCGGGCAGCGCAGCGGCGGTTGGCCCAGGAGCTGACCACCCTCGTGCACGGGGCGGAGCACACCGACCAGGTGGTGGCGGCGAGCCAGGCCCTGTTCGGGCGCGGCGAGTTCCGCGAGCTGTCGGCGGGCACGTTGCGCGCGGTCCTGGCCGAGGTGCCGACGGCGTCGGTCCGGCTGACCGACAAGCCCACCATCGTCGACCTCCTGGTCGGAGCCGAACTCACCCCGAGCAAGGGGGCGGCCCGGCGGGCCGTCGCGGAGGGCGGCGCGTACGTGAACAACACCAAGATCACCGACCCGGAGTGGGTGCCGAGCCAGGACGACCTGTTGCACGGGCGCTGGCTCGTCCTCAGGCGTGGCAAGCGTCACACGGCAGGGGCTGAAGTGCTCAGCTAGCCTGGAGCCAGGTCCCGGCGAGGCTGTTGACCAGCTGCTTCGCCGGGCTGGCAACTGTCGGGAGGGCAATTTGACTTGCCTGGCCGGACAGGCGTAGGTTGGTCTTGTCAGCGCGGAACGGACTCCGGTGGCGGACGCTGAGCGGCGGCCACGGGGGACGGAGCGCAGGGGTTGCGAACCAGGCTCCCACCTCGGGTGGTAGAGTGGGCAACTCCCCGGTGAACAGTGAAGGACCATGGGATGGCCCCCCCTCGTGGAGGCGAGATCATGGTGCTGCTACTGTTCCGGGGCGCAAAACAGCAACACACTGAGCAGCTCGGACCTGATACGGATCTGGCGAGGCCAAGACGCGGCCCCCGAACGCGACAG